>CAYMRG010000017.1:0-17099 GCA_964392555.1 uncultured candidatus Brocadiaceae bacterium | reverse complement strand
GTCAGGTTGGTTCATCGTCCACCTCCGGCCGGCGCCGCCGGCCGCACGCCGAACAGCAGGCTGTCGGGCGCCAGCTTGAGCTGGCGCGCGAGCCCGCGCACGTCCTCGAGCGCCGTGCGGAAGCTCGCCAGCGCGGTCTGCACCGGCCCGCGCACGCCGCCGGCCAACGCCGTCGTCTCGCGCAGCAGGTCGTCGACCGCCGGCGCCAGCGCCGCGAACTCGGTGACCGTGTGGCGCAGGTCGGCGACCAGCTCGGCGGTCGCCGGCAGGGTCGCCTCGTCGAACCGCTGCGCCGCACCCGCTGCATGGCGCAACATCGCCGCGAACTGCGCCTGGTTGTCGTCGCCGAGCAGCAGGTTGGCGTTCGCCAGCAGCGCGTCGAGCCGCGTCAGCACGCTGGCGGCGCGGTCGACGACCTCGGGCAGGCTCGCGGTGAGCGAGTGCAAGGGATCTTCCTTCGGCTGGATGAACGCGCCGGGTGGCAGCGACTTGCCGGTCGACCCGTAGCCCTCGAGCTCGACGGTGACCTGGCCGGTGACGAGCAGCCGGTCCATGCGTGCGCGGGTCAGGTCCTGGATGTTGGCGCGCGACGGATCGACGCGCAGCTCGACCATCGTCTTGCCGTCCTGGAACCGCATGTCCTGGACGACGCCGATCGGCACGCCCTGGAAGTTGACCTTCGAGCCGATCACCATCCCCTTCACGTTCTCCTCGAACAGGATGAAGTAGGTGGCGCGATCGCCGCGCAGGCTGCTCTGGACGATGAAGCCGAGCAGGCCGAGGAACAGGCCGCTCGCGACGAGCGCGAACAGGCCGAGGCGGAAGCGTCTGCCGCGGCGCTCCACTCACACCTCCATCAGGCGCAAGACGTCCATGCCACGGCCTTCTTCGGCTCGCAGGCGGCGTTCGATGAAGTCGCGCAGCCGCGGATTCGGATCCGACCACACCTGATCGCGGCTACCGAGCGCCGCGACCTTGCCGTCGAGCAGCACGACGATCCGGTCGGCGATGGCGTGCGCCGAGGCCAGGTCGTGCGTGACGACGACCATCGTGATGCCGAACACGCGGTTCAGCTTCTGGATCAGGTTGTCGACCTCGGCGGCGGTGATCGGGTCGAGCCCGGCCGACGGCTCGTCGAAGTAGACGATGTCCGGGTCGAGCGCGATCGCGCGCGCGATCGCGGCGCGCTTCCGCATGCCGCCCGACAGCGAACTCGGCAGCAGGTCGGCGGCGTGCAGCAGCCCGACCATGTCGAGCTTCATGCGCGCGGTCTCGACGATCACCCGTTCGCAGAGGGCGGTGTTCTCGCGCAGCGGCAGCGCGACGTTCTCGAGCACGCTCAGGCTGCCGAGCAGCGCGCCGCCCTGGAACGACAGGCCGGTGCGCAGCCGCAGGTGCTGCAGCAGCTCCGGCGAGGCGTCGTAGAGGTCATGGCCGGCCACCGACACCGAGCCGATGGTCGGCGGCGACAGGCCGCAGAGATGGCGCAGCAGCGTCGTCTTGCCGCAGCCCGACGGCCCCATGACGACGAACACCTCGCCGCGCCGGATCGCCAGGTCGACGCCGTCGAGCACCGTGCGTTCGCCGAACACCGTCGTCAGCGCCAGCGCGCGCACCAGGTCCTGGCTGCTGCGGTGCGACGGGTTGACCATCCCGGCGAACGAGCTCACGGCAACAACCTCTGGCAGGTGACGAACACCGCGTCGAGCACGATGATCAGGAAGATGCCGAGCACGACCGCGTTGGTGGTCGCGCGGCCGACGCCTTCGCTGCCATCCCGCACGCGCAGGCCGAGCGCGCAGCCGACGACGCCGACCGCGGCGCCGAACGACAGGCTCTTGCCGGCCGCGACCAGGAAGTCCGAGAGCTGCAGCGCGGTGCGCAGCTGTTCGGCGAACGCATCGAATTCGATGCCGGCCGCCGCCCACGCGAACAAGGCACCGCCGCACATCGCGACGACGTCGAACAGCACCGCGAGCGCCACCGCGGTGATCGCGCACGCGACGACCTTCGGCAGCACCAGGAACGCGACCGGGCGGATGCCCATCTGCTCGAGCGCGGCGATCTCCTCGCTGACGACCATCGCGCCGAGCTGCGCGGCGTTGCGCGAACCCGAACGCGCTGCCAGCACGATCGCGGTCATCAGCGGGCCGATCTCGGCCATCGCCGACACGCCGACCATGTCGGCGATGTAGATCTCGGCGCCCCAGACGCGCAGCTGCACGTAGGCCTGCATCGCCAGGATCAGGCCGAGCAGGAACGCGATCAGCGTGACGATCGGCAGGGCGCCGGCCGCGCTGTGGTCCAGCTCGATCGCGGTGCGGTCGAGCCGCAGCCAGCGGCGCCGCAGCGGCCCCGCCAGCAATTCGCGCAGCGTGTCACCGGCGGTGCGCAGCACGCCGACGGCGCCATCGAGCAGCGGTTCGAGCAGCCCGCCGAGCCGGGTCACCGGATCGATCCGCGCCGGTCGGCGTTCCGGTTCGGCCAGCCGCTGCACCGAGACCAGCGAGAAGAAGTCGAGCATCGACTGGCTCATGCCCTTGAGCCGCAGGTCGACGCCGGCCTCGCGCGCCCGGCGCACGCCGGCGACGACGCCGCCGATGCCGGCCGAGTCGAACGTCTCGACGGCGCCGAGGTCGAGGCAGACGCGCGCCGGCCGCGACCGCAGTTCGCGGTCGAGGTCGTCCACCAGACGGCCCACGGTGGTTCGATCCAGCGTGGCCGTCGCCGTGACGGTCGGGTTGCTCACCGCTGCCTCTCCAGTGCCGTTGGTATCGGCGCTCCTGGACCGTCGGCTTGATCCGATGGCAAGGGCGGGACGGCCTCCGGGCTTCCGCCGGAGCGCCTCCCTTGCGACAATCCGCTGCGGTCGACCCCCCTCTCTCGGCGCTCCACCACCCCCGGTCCCGACCGGATCCGCCGAAATCACCCGTTCATGAAGCCGAAGCCCATCCTGTGGTGCGCCGTGTTCGCCGCGGCCTGCGCCAACGTCGCGTCCCCCAATTCCCAGGCCGCCGCGGAGCTCGATCGGGCCCGCGCCCTGTTGCCCCAGGACCCCGACGCAGCGCTCGCCATCACCGACGCCCTGCTGCGCGAATACCCCGAATGGCGCGATGCGCGCCTGGTCGCGGCCGAGGGCTCGCTGAACCTCGCCCAGGTCGGCGGCTCCGCGTCCGGCGGGCTGCTGCTGCAGGATGCGCAGCGCAATTTCGTGCGCGCGCTGGCCGGCGATGCCGGCGAGGACCAGCCCGATGCCTGGCTGCAGCTCGCGCGCATCCAGACGCAGCTCGGCGACCTGAAGGCCGCCAGCGAATCCGCCGAGCGCGCCGCGGCGCAGTTCGCGGCGCGCAAGACGCTGGCCGCCCAGCGCGAGATCGCCGCCGCCCGCCTGGTCGCCGCCGACGCCGACTTCCGTCGGTTCGTCGCGGTGCGCCAGCCCGAGCGCGACACCGGCACCAAGGACAAGGACGGGCGCGTGCCGCCGGGTCGCGAGGCGATCGAGCTGGCCTCGGTGGCCGCCGCGCGCTTCGCGCAGGTGCGAGACGACTATCCGGTCGAGGCGACGACCAAGGTCGCCGAACTGCACCGCTGGCTCGGTCAGGACGGCGAGGCGACCAAGGAGTACGAGCGCGGCGTGCTCGATTTCCCGCAGGAGAACGCGCTGCACGACGCCTACATCCAGTGGATGATCGCCGGCGGCCAGCAGCAGGCGCTGGTCGGCGCCTACGCCTCGTTCGTCCGCCAGCGGCCGAACGACGACCTGATGCGCTGGTACCAGAGCCGGGCGCTGTTCGCCCACGCCGACCAGTTCCGTCAGGAGGGCAACTTCCGCGGCGCGATCGCCGCCTACGCCAAGGCGCAGCGCGGCTTCGTCGACTACGCGGCGCGCGTGCCGGCCCATGCCGATGCGACCAACCAGTGGCTCGCGCTGTGCGAGCTGTCGACCGCGCGCACCGCGGTCGAGGCCGGCGAACTCGACCGCGCCGCCGAGCACCTGTTCGCCGCCGGTGCCGCGTCGCCGGCAGCCACCGCCGAAGTGGACGGCAAGCCGCAGCTCGTCGACAGCTTCGGCGCCTACTACGCGGGCGTCGTGTTCGCGATCCATCGCGCCCATGCCGAACGCGGCGACGACCACCTGCCGGAGACGCTCGCCTTCAACGAGGCGGTGCTGCAGCGCCATCCGGACCGCTGGGGCTTCGTCTACAACAACGCCGCGCTCGCCGCGCGCGACCTCGGCGTGAGGCGCGCGCAGGCCGGTGACGAAGCCGCGGCGAAGGAGCTCTGGGAGCGGTCGTTCCGCTACTACGAGAAGGCCGTCACGCTGTCGCCGACCGACGCGCGCATCGTCAACGACTGCGGCCTGATGCTGATCTACCACCTGAACCGCGACTTCGACCGCGCCCGGACGCTGTTCGAGCGCGCGATCGCGGTCGGCCAGGCGCAGCTCGACGCGCTGCCTGCCGACGCCGACGCCGGCGAACGGCAGAGCCTCGAAGGTGCGGTCGGCGACGCCTGGCAGAACATCGCGATCCTGCTGCGCCGGCACCGCGGCGCGCCGTTCGCCGAGTACGCGCCGTTCTGCGAGCAGGCGGTGAAGTTCTACCCCTACGAGCAGCGCGAGGCCGCGGTCCTGCTGCGCAACCACGGCGCCGAGACGCCGCAGGCCACCGGCGGCACCGCGGCCGCGGCCCAGCAGGGCGGCGCGGCCGAGGCGTTCGCCAAGGTCGAGAAGCTGGCGCGCGGCCGCGCCGACAGCGGCAACTACGACGACGCGCTGGCGGACCTCGACGGCGTGGCGAAGGAGTGCGCGAGCCACGCCCCCTACCACGCGCTGCGCGGCGAGCTGACGCTGAAGCTCGCGGCGCAGGCGCGCGAGCAGCGGCGCCGCGGCGCCGATCTGCTGTTCAACGACGCGGTCACCTCGCTGAAGAAGGCCGTCGCGCTCGACGCCGAGGCGGTCGCACCGCGCCAGATGCTCGGCCAGGCCCTCTACGAGACCGGCGACTTCGCCGGCGCGGCCGAGGCCGCATCGGCACTGTTGCTGCACATCCAGTCGCTGGGTGGCGGCAAGCCCGAGCCCCTGCTGGCGGCGCACAAGCTGCGCGCCACCGCCGGCGCCCGCGCCTACATCGCCGGCAAGCAGCAGCAGAAGGATGACAAGGAACTGCTCGCCGCAACGCGCACGTCGTACCGCTTCCTCGAGGAGAAGGGCCAGCTCGACGCCGACGCGCGCCGCGCCTGGTCGGACCTCGAGGCCTGGGCCGGTGCCCCGGCCGAGGCGGTCAACGTCCACGTCCGCGCGCTGGCCAAGGCGCCCGACGACCAGACGGTGCTGGCGGCGATCGTCGACACCGCTGCGGCGCAGAGCCAGATGCCGCTGGCCGTCGAAGCGCTGACGGGCCGCAGCGACGCGACCGGGCTGTGGTACCTCGGCCGCGCCCACTACCTCGACGCGTGCCAGAAGCGGACCAAGAGCGACACCAAGGGAGCGCTGCAGGAACTGGACGCCGCGCGCACGGCGTTCGAGCAGTCGATGGCCAAGAACGACGCCTACCGCGACAGCTGCCAGCAGTGGATCGCGATGACGCTGGGCCTGCAGGGCAACTTGGCGATCCTCGCCGACGACCTGCCCAAGGCCGAAGACTACCTGCTGCAGTCGATCCGACTGCGCCCCGACCGCATCGCCGACGACCTCAGCCTCGGCAACACGACCAAGGACGGCGTGATCCTGCTGGCCGACAAGTTCTACCAGAAGAAGGATCTCGGCAAGGTCGAGGCGATCTACCGCGCCGCGACCGACGCGGCGAGCGGCGACCTCGACCTGCTGAACAACGCCGGCCTGTTCGCGCGGGACTGGGGCAACGCCCTCGAGCAAGCGGGCAAGACCGCCGAGGCGAAGGCGATGTACGAGCAGAGCTACAAGGTCTACTGCCGCGCCCGGCAGCTCGATCCGAGCAACGTGCGCCTGCGCAACGACTGCGCGCTGATGGCGATCTACCACCTCGAACGCGACTGGGACGAGAGCAAGCAGTGGCTCGACGGCGCGATCGCCGACGGCGAACGCACGCTGGCCGAGAACCCGCCGTCCGACAAGCAGGCGCAGCAGAAGCTCGACGAGGCGGTCGGCGACGCCTACGAGAACCTGGCCCTCTGGCACCTGAAGCACAGCAAGGACGCGGCGGCGGCCACCGCCGCGGCCCAGGCGAGCCAGAAGCACTTCCCCGGCATGCGGCGGCCCGGCGCGCGCAAGCACCTGCAGGACGCAGCCAAGCTGCAGCAGGGCAAGTGATGGCCGCCGGCCGTCCGCCGCGGAACGCCGTTCCGCCGCTCCGCCGAGCGCGGCGCAGCGCCGCCATGGCGGCAGCCGCGCTGCTGCTCGGGGCCATGCTGGTCGCGCAGGATCCGGCGCCGGCGACGCCGTCACCGCACGAACGCGCCTTCGCCGCCGAACGCCAGGGCCGCTGGGCTGACGCCGCCGACGGGTTCCTCGCGCTGCGCGCCGGCGAACCGCACAACGCCGAGTGGGTCATCCATGCCGGCAAGTGCCTGGCGCGCGCCGCACGCTACCGCGAGGCGATCGAACTGCTCGACGCGGCGCGGCGCGACTTCGCCGGCGTCGACGAGATCCCGGCCGCGCTGGCGTTCGCGCTGCTGCTGCAGGCCGAGAACGATCCGGACCTGATGCATCCGGAGATCCCGCTGGCCGACGCGGCGGAGATCGCCCAGCAGGTGCTGGCGCGGCTGCCCGACGACGAGGACACGCGGCTCGTGCTGGCGCAGACGCTCTACCTGCAGGGCCACCGCGAGGAAGCGCGCGCGCAGGCCGAGGAGGCCGCCCGGCGCCATCCCCAGCGGGCCGGCGCGCCGACGATCCTCGGCCGGATCGCGCTCGACTCGCTGCGTGCGCGCCTCGCCGCGGCCGCCGCCGGCCAGCCGCTCGACGACGACCTCGACAACGCGACGCTCGCCGAACAGGCGCGCGCCGCCTTCGCCAAGGCCGCGGCGGCCGACCCGACCCGCGCCCACCCGCACGTCGCGCTCGGTGAGCTGGCGTGGCTGCTCGACCAGCCCGACGAAGCGCGCCACCACCTGCAGGAAGCGCTGGCCCGCGACCCCGAGGTCCGCGTCGACCACGCCAAGCTGGTCGGCGGCCTCGATCTCGCCGCGCGCCGCGACTGGTACGCCGCGACCCGCGCCCGCTACGAAGCGCTGCCCGACCACCAGCCGGCGAAGGCCGCCACGCTGCGTTTCTACGAAGGCGTCGCCAGCTACCAGCTGGGCGATTGGCGCGCCGCCGCCGACAGCTTCGCGGTCGCCGTTCGGGACAACCCGGCCGTCTGGAACTCGCTCTACTACCTGGCGATGAGCGCCTACAACCTCGGCGACCAGGACGCGGCCGAGGAACACGCCGCCGCCTACGCGGCGATCAGCGCGCCGGGTTTCGCCGACGTGATCCGGGCGCTGTCGGGCGACCAGCGGGGCGCCGTCGGCGCCGTCGTGCGCTTCCTCGGCGATCGCGCCTACCAGGGCGGTCGGATCGCGCGCAGCCGCGACCTCAACCACGTCACCGCGTGCCTGATGGACACGGCCGACGCCTGGAACAACTATGCGTTCCTGTGCCGCGAGACCGGCCGGTTCGACGAGGCGTTGACCGCCTACGAGTACGCGCTGCAGAAGGAACCGGACTCGCCGCAACTGCTCAACGACACCGGCGTCGTGCTGCACCGCCACCTCGGCAGCCCGCAGCAGCTCGACCGCGCGCGCCTGCTCTACCAGCGCGCGATCGCGGCGGCCGACAAGGTGCTCGCCGCACGCGACACCTCGGCCGCGGCCCGCGATCAGGCGAACGCCGCGAAGGCCAACGCCGAGGCCAACCTGCGCGACCTCGCGAAGTGATCGCCGGGCCGGTCGACGGACCAGTGAGTTCGGCAACGGTCAGTCCGGCAGCAGCCGGCGCCCCAGGTTGCCGTAGTCGCGGTAGGCCGTGACGTCGGGCGGCCCGGGCGCGTAGCGCCAGTGCAAGGCGAGTGGCCCGGCCGACGCGGCCGCCAGCAGCGAACTCGACACGGTGCCGTAGCGGTCGCCGTGCTTGCAGACGGGATGGTGGCCATCGCCGCCGCGGTCGGCGAGCACCGCCGCCAGGGCGGTGAAGCGTCGCTCGATGCCGTCGTTCGCGGCGCGCACCGCCGGCAAGCCGCGCAACGGCAGTTCGCCGGGTCCGTGCTCGTTGGTCACGACCAGCAGCGGATCCGCCCAGTCCGCGACCGTGACCTGGCCCGCCGCGTGCCGCACGACGAGCGTCCGGTGGCCGTCGCACAGCACCAGCTGGAAGCCGGCGTGCGCGTGTTCGGCGACCCGCCGCCGCACCGCGGCGACCGCTGCGTCGAGGTCCGCTTCGTCGAGCGCAAGGTGCGGCAGGTGGCCTCGCGACGGCGCGTCGGGAACCGGCGCCACCTGCGCCAGGTTGGTGATGCCGGCAAACCAGCCGCGGTCGTCGATCGCGAGCCACGTCCCCCCTGCGACGCGATCGCGCGGCGACAGCATGCGGTGGCGCGCGCCGACGAACAGCCCGGGCGGGGCGGCCTTGCGGTCGGTGCGCTCGTCACGGTTGGCGGCGACGACGATCGGGTGGCCGGCGTCGGCCGCGCGCAGGACGATCAGGATGCACATTCGCTTGCCCTTGCCGAGCCGGCGCAGCGTAGGTGCCCGCGCCCCGATGACAAGCCGCAGCCTGCCGCGCCCCCCCCCAGCCTAGCCAACCGCACGTTCTCACGAAGCGCCCCTCCCGAGCGCGCCGATTTCGTCGTCCTGCAAGGAAGGCGCCCCGAAGCGCGCGGAGGCGGGGCCTTCGCCCCGCCGAGCACGCTTCGGGGCGCCTGACGCCGCAGGACGGCGAAAGCGGCGCGCTCGGCGAAAGCGGCGCGCTCGCTTGCGGGCTAGAACACGGTGACCTGCAGCCCGTTCGAAGCGACGAACGGCAAGGCCTGCGCCGAAGCTGCATCGAGCGCCACCAGCTGGGCCGAGAAGTAGAACCCGACCAATGCCGGGTTCGCGGCCACCGGGATCGCCAGCGTCACGTGGCCGGCAGCCGACGCCGCGCGCACGTTGCCCGTGCCGACGACATCGGCGATCGCGAGGTCCCAGTTGGTGTTGAGGTAGCAGTTGTTGGTGCCGGTGATCGGCACGCTCGGGAAGCCGGCGACCAGGCCGAACACGCCGAGCACCGGCGCCCCCGCCGGCAGTCCGCTGCCCTCGATGCGGAAGTCGGGGTTGCCGACGACCGGTGCCTGGTTGCCGAACAGCGACGCCAGCGCGCCGCCGGAACTCACGCAGCCGGGGCCGAACGGGACCACGCCCTGGTCATCGAGCGGTCCGCAGAACAGCCGCACCTTCAACGCCGAGGCAGTCTGCGCCTGCCAGACGCCGCCCTGCAGGCGCGCGCCCGGCAAACCCGTGCCGCCCGGCTCGATCGGCACCGTCGACCAGCCCGGCTCGGTCAGCACGACCCAGTAGGCGGTGCCGCCCTGCAACGCGACCGGCGCGTCGAGGTCCGCGCCCTGCCAGCTGACCACCGCGTTGTGCTGCCACGTGCCGCCGGCGAGGCGCGCCCCGGGCAGGCCGGGCGAGGTCGGGTTGTCGCTCCAGATCTCGAGCGTCATGAAGGCGCCGACCGAACTGGCGTAGGTGTTGGCGGTGAAGATCCGGATCGCTTCGGCCGTCAGGGACGCGGGCGGCGTGATCTGCCAGGCGACGACCCCCGGACCGGCCAGCGAGAAGGAGTAGATCAGGTTGCTGACGTTGGTGTTCTGGTCGTTGGCCGAGAAGCATGGCGGCGTCTGCGCCACGAGGGCGGCCGCGAACATGGTGGTGCCGAGAACCAGCGAAGGGAAGGTGTGCATGATGGTTCCTGTCGAGACGGTGTCGCGCCGCACCGCGCAGCGGCCGGCGGGTGGTGCATGGTAGCCCGCACCGGCGCGCGCCGTCGCCTGGGACGTCTCTGGGACGTTGCGTCAGGTCTCGACCGTCGTCGGCAGGCGCCGCAACCACAGCATGCCGAACCCGGCCACGGCGCACAGGCCGGCGGCCGCCAGCGGCACACGTCGGAAGTCGGTGCCGCCCCGGCCGTCGTCGGCGACCAACGCGCCGAGCATCGGTCCGGCGGCCAGGCCGAACTGGATGCAGCTCTGCAGCATGGCGAAGGCGAGCGTCCGCCGTGCGGCGGCGACCCGCTTGCTGATCGCCGCGTAGGCCAGCGTCATCGACCCGGCCATCAGGCTGGCGGCCGCGGTGCGCAATACCAGGAACTGGTCGATCGACGCGACCCAGCCGATCGCCGCCAGGACCGCCGCGAGCAGCAACGCCAGCACCGCGAAGCAGCGCAACGGGCCGAAGCGATCGGCCTGGCGACCCCACAGCGGCGTGCACAGCAGCTGCATCAGCGCCAGCACGGCAAACGCCAGGGCCGTCGTCCGATCGAGCTGCAGCTCGCGCGACGCCTCGACCGGTGCCAGCCACGCCACCGGGCCGAGTTCGCGCACCAGCAGCACGATGAACGGCTCCAGCATGTTCTGGCCGATGCGGAACACGAACACCAGGGCCAGCACGCCGACGAACACGCGGTTGCGGCAGATCGCGGCGAACGACCGCGCGAACTCGCGGCCGAACGAGGGCGCATCGGCGGCGGGCGGCGAGCGTTCTTCGTGCGCGAACACGTGCAGCTGCAGCGCGGCGACCACAGCCAGCGCGCTGGTGACGTAGAACAGCGCGGCGCGTCCCCACCAGTGCGCCACCTCGGCCCCGAGCGCAGGCCCGATCAGTGACCCCATCGCCATCGCCACCTGCAGCCAGCCGATCACCGCGCCGTGGCGTTCACGCGGCACGTCGTGCGAGACCAGCGCCATCGCCGGCGCCACGTAACCGGCGAATGCGCCCTGCACGCCGCGCATCAGCAGCAGCAGCCACGGGGTTCCGGCGAGCGGCATCAGCGCGGTCGCGACGGCGATCGCGAGGTTCGCCCGGATCGCCATCGGCTTCTTGCCGACGCGATCGCCGAGCGCACCCCACAGCGGTCCGAAGATCGCCGCGAGCAGCGGGGCCGCGCCGTAGATCGAACCGGCCCACCAGGCGAGCTCCTGGGGATCGTCGATGCCGAAGCGCTCCTTCACGTAGAGGGCCAGGACCGGCAGGAACGCCATCAACCCCATCGCCGTCGCGAACAGGCTCGGCCACACCGCATGGAAGTTGCTGACGGGACGACGCATCGGCGGCGCTGGGCGGTGCCTTCTATCCGGCAGAGGGCGGCGAACCAAATGCCGGTCGTCAGGCGCGGGGCCGACGGCGATTTCCAGCGCGAAATCCGGCGCGCGACGCCACTGCCGTGTGCTCGCAAACCCACTCGTCCGGATCGCCTGCAGTGCGCTGCTGCTGGCCGTCGCTGCGGCCGCGCAGACCGAGCCGCCGTGCCTGGTCGGCGCGCACGGCGCGCTCGCCGCCACCCTCACCGACCTCGCGCAGCGCGTGCGCGCGGCCGCCGCGCAGCCGGTGGCCGAACCGCGCTCGCGCGCCTTCACCGTGCTCGGCCTGTTGCGCCTCGGTGACCTCGGAGCCGCGCGTCGCCAGCTCGACGCCGCGTTCGCCGAATTGCGTCGGCCCCTCGCCGCCGACGATGCGTGGACGATCATCGCCCATGGCTGGTATGCGCGAGCGACCGGCGAGCCCTTGATCGCCGCGCGCGCGAGCCAGTTGCTCGAACTCGCCGCCGACCTGCCGCACGGCGAGTGCTTCGTCGACGAAGCGCTCGCCGTGCACGCGTGGCTCGGTCTGGCGACGCTGCCGCCGTCACACACCGTGGCGACCGGCGCGGCGATCGAGCGGCTGCGCGCACTCGAACGGGCGACCTGGCGCGAGCCGCGTGCGGTGTTCGCCGATGCCGCGACGCCGCCGGCAACCGACGACGACCTGACCCCCGCGGCCGCCGGTCTGCTGGTCGCCAGCGGCGATCGGCTGCTGCGGCACCTCGCGGCGAGCCTGTGCGAGCGCGCCGACCGGCCCGCGCCAACGCTCGCCGCGGCCTGCGACCGCCTCGCGGCGGCGGTCGAACTCGGCGACCACGCCGCCACCGACGCCCAGCTCGCGATCGTCATCGCTCGTGCCGGCCAGCCCGATGCGGCATGCGCCGGCCAGGTGCTCGACGCGCTTTGGTTTGCGATCACCGGCCAGCGGCTGGCCACCGGCGCGGGCCTCGACGAACGGCCGCGCCGCCTGATGCCGACGCTGCCCGCGGGGCACCAGCGACTGGTGGTGCACGGCCTTGCAGCCGGCGCAGCCTGCGTCACGATGGCGATCGAAGCCCTGCCCGCGCCGATCCCGGCCGACCCCACATCGCCACTGGCCACGCCGATCCGCGTCACCCTCAGCCGCGTCGATCCAGGACCAGCGCGGCCGCTGCAGTTCGTCGTGCAGGGCTCGGGGGCGCAGTTCGTCTGCGAGTTGGGCCCCGGCGACACCTTCGCCTGCTCGCTGCCCGCGGCCGAAGCACGTCCTGCGGCTGCAACCCGAGGATTGCTGCGGCGCTGCGCGCCGCCTGCAAGGGCCGCAGGCGCACCGGCATCTCTTGGATCTACTACTCCCGCTCAAACCACGGCGGGTCCACGCAGGATGCGATCGGCCGCGGGAGCAGTAGATCAGTGCGCAGGCAGGTAGATCCGGACGACCAGCCGTTGGCGCGGCTCGGGCGGCGTTGCCGACGGGGATGGCACATTGCCCGCTGCCACTTCCGGTTGCTCCGGTGCGGTCGCGGCACCTGGTGCCAATCCGGCAAACGCACCACTTTGTGCAACAGCGGCGGGCACCGGCGGCGTGGCGAGCACCTGGACCTCACCGTGCCGCAGCGCCGCGCCGCGCCCGCGCGCACTCGCGGCCAGGCGCTGTAACAGCGCCTGCACCTCGTCGCGTCGGCCTTCGATCAGCCATTGCCGCACCTGGTAGCGGCTGTTCGCCGGCTGGGCAGCCACCTGCTCGGCCTCGCGTACTTTGTCCGCCTCGTTCTTCGCGGCGTCCTTGGCGTCGTTCTTCTCATCGCCCGCAGCTTTCGGCGTCGCGGGCACCACCGCCAGCCGGCCGTCGACCTCGACCATCGGGACGACGGTCAGGCTGGCGGAACGGGTTGCCCCCGATGCCGGCACGCCAAAGGCGAAGTGCGGGGGCGGGTCCGAGGCCGCAGTCGGCAGGGCCGTCAGGATTCCGGCGCCCAGCAGCGCCGTCACGAGGTCGGATGAATCGTCCGCCGCCGTCGGCTTCGGCGCGGCCTTCCCATCCTTGGGTGAGGGCGCCGGCACGGACTTCGCGGCGCCATCTGCCAAGAACGCCACTGGTTGCTCGACACTGCCCAGTTCGAGCACGGGCAACGTCTCCGTCGGCGGCAACAGCCGCCGGGTGGACCCAAGGTAGAAATCGTCCGACCCGGTGACGACATCGCGCCGCGCCGGCAGTTCCTCGGCTTCCGCTGGACCCTCGCCCTCCGCCTTGCGCTCGGCGCCTTCGGGTGCCGCGGCAACCTTATCGGTCGAGGCCGAACCCGCGCCGCCGTCGCTCGGTGCCGGAGCCGGTACCGGTGCCGCCGCCGGCTTGTCGGACGCGCGCATCCGCGGCGCCGGCGCGCCCGGACCACTGGGCCTGACGGGAGGCGACGCGCCGGGAGTCGTCGGCCCGCCGGGACCAGCCGTCGACGGGCCAGAGATCGCTCCAGCACCACCGCCGCCACCGCCTTGCGGCGCACTGGCCTCGGCACCTCCCGTTGGCGCCGTGGGCGCTACCGGGGCGGTCGCACCAATCGGAACCTGGTCGTCCGGTCCCTCCCGATCCGCCAGTCCGCGCGCCTTGGCCTTCGCCTGCGCCTCCGCCTTCCGCTCGCCGGCCGGCTGCGGTTGATCGCCGAACGCGCCGCGCTCGCCGCGATCGGCTTCACGCCTCCCGCCCGCGCCATCACGGCCCGCACCGACATCCTTCGCGTCGAGCTCTTTCTCGCCACTCCCCGTCTCGGCACTCCCCGTCTCGGCACTCCCCGTCTCGGCAAAGCCCGTAACGGCGCCGCCACTCGACTGGGCGCGCTCCTCCAGTTCGTTCACCGCCGGCGCGGCAGGCGCGACTTCCGTCGACGGCGGCACCACCGCGGCGGGCTCCATGGCTTTGCCTGGGTCATCCGCTTTACGCTGGTCATCCGCTTGGCGCGGGTCACCTGCCCGGTGCAGTTCATCTGCCTGGCGCCGGTCATCTGCCTGGCGCGGCTCACCGGCCTGGTGCTGAGCCGTCAGGCGCGCCTCACCGCGCGGTTGGCCGGCCCACGAGTTGACCCACAGCGCAATGCCGAGCAGGGCCGCGGCCCCGACCAGGCTCCACAGCAGCGAACGCGGCGAGCGCGGCAGCGGCACGACCGGCGCCGGCGCCTCGTCCGCAGTCGCGCGGATCGCGCCCAGCACGCGATCGGCGAGTTGCACCGGGCGCGTCGGTGCCTGCAGCGCCGCGCGCACCTGAGCCACCGTGCGCTCGTAGCGCTCGAGGTCCTGACGCAGCTGCGGGTTGACGCGCAATTCGGCGACGAAGCGCTCGCGGTCCCGCTCACTCATGCAGCCGTCGACCCAGTCGGCCAGCCGCTCGTCGAGATCACGTTCCCGGTTCTTCACGGCGCGAACCCCCGCAACATGTCCTGCAGCAGCAGCCGGCCGCGGTGGATCCGCGACCGCACGGTGCCGATCGGCAGGTCCAGGGCCATCGCGATTTCCTCGTAGGACAACGACTCCATGTCGCGCAGCACGACGGCGGCACGGAACTCGTCGGGCAACTGCTGCACGCAGGCGCGCACCTTCGCCAGGAAGTCCTGTTGGTGGGCACGCTCCCCGGGGTCGACCTCGCGCCCCTCGGGCGACAGGTAGAGGTCGTCGGTGCCTTGCACCGGCACATCGATCGAGAAGGTGCGGCGGTTGCGCTTCTGGGCACGCCGACGGCGGTATTCGCTGATCGCGACGTTCATCGCGATCGTGTGCAGCCAGGCGGCGAACCGGACCTGCCCGTCGAATCCGGGCAGGCCCTTGTGGACCCGCAGGAACACCTCCTGCGCCAGGTCCTCGGCCGTCGCGCGGTCGCAGTGCAGCACCGAACTCATCACTCGCATCACCCGGTCTTGGAACATCTCGAGCAGCGTCCGGAACGCGTCGAGGTCACCGCGCTGCGCCCGCAGCATCGGTTCGCGCGCCGGATCATCGGCCGCGGCCTCGTGGCCGGCGCCGTGCGCGCGTTCCTGGTTGGCGACCCGCACGCCGTCCGGCAGCGGCTCCCGCATGGGAGAAGGGAACAGACGCACGACCTTCGGCGTGGTTCCCTCGATCGGCTGTTTCTCGGCGGTCACGGACGGAACGGATGCGGAGTGTCGGCGAGCGACCGATGCGGTCGAGCCGACAGCGACAGGACGGGCCGGAGCGCCCGGCCTGCCCGGCGAGGATACCCGTGCGGGTCGTCGGCGGCGACGCTTGCGACGCATCGTCGCGCGCAAAGCTTCCGCGTCCGGCGCACCGTGCTCGCCGCCCGGTCGCGACGGTCTATGATCGGGCCTCCCCAACCCCGCTCGCGATGGCCGACTCCCTGTTCCAGTTCTTCTGCCCGTGCTGCAACAAGCAGATCGAAGTCGATACCCGCTCCGGCAAGGCGCGGGCAGTGCGCGCCGACGAAGCCAAGGGCGGGCGCAACCTCGACGACCTGCTGAAGGACCAGCGCCGCGAGGGCGATCGCCTGACCGACCTGTTCGACGCCGCCAAGCACCAGGAGACCCGCACCGGGGACCGGCTCGACGAACAGCTGCGCCGCGCCAAGGACGAGGCGAAGAAGGACAAGGACACGCGGCCGCGCAACATCTTCGACCTCGACTGATCTACTGCTCCCGCGTTTCCTCGCGCTGGCGAGCGGATTCGCCGTCGGCGAGCGGGAGTGGTAGATCAGGCGAACCCGAGCAACCGACCGACCTGGTAGACCGCGACGGCTGCCGCCCAGGCGAGCAGCGACATGTAGACGAACGTGAACACCGGCCAGCGCCATGAGTGCGTCTCGCGGCGGATCGCCGCCAGGGTGCCGGCACATTGGCTGCACAGGGCGAAGAACGCCATCGCGGCCAGGGCGACCAGCCCGGTCATCGCGGGGCTGCCGTCGGCGCGCCGCGCGCTGCGCAAGGCCTCGCCGAGCCGCCGATCGGGAGCATCGACCGAGGCTTCGACTTCGCCGAGACTGTGCAGTGTGCCGAGCGTGGGTACGACCAGTTCGCGCGCCGGGAACGCGGCGAGCACGCCGACCGTCAGACGCCAGTCGAAGCCGGCCGGTGCGAACGCAGGCTGCACCGCGCGGCCGAAGTGCGCCAGGTAGCTCTGCTCGAGGAACGCCATCGCCTCGCGCGCATCGATCGCCGCCAGCGCCGCCGCGCGCTCCTCGTTCGCCGGATCGCCGGCGAGCACGGCGCGCTGCGCGGCGAACTGGGCACCGAGCGCGGCCGGCCGCGGTAAGTAGCTGAGCGCCCAGACGACGATCGTCGCGACGCAGATCACCGTGCCGGCCGTGCGCAGGAAACCGCGCACCGCCAGCCAGGTGTGCGCCCAGACCAGCCGCAACCGGGGCCGCTGGTAGACCGGCAGTTCCATCGCCAGCAGCGACTCACCGCCGCGCAGGACCGTGCGCCGCAGCAGCCACGCGACCCCCGCCGCGGTGACGATGCCGAGCAGGTAGAGCAGCAGCAGCAGCAGGCCCGCCTGGTGCGGCGGGAAGAACGCGGCGAGCAGCACGACGTAGACCGGCAGCCGCGCCGAACACGACATCAGCGGCGCGACGGCGATCGTCGCCAGGCGATCGCGTTCGTCGCCGAGGATGCGTGTCGCGACGATGCCGGGGATCGCGCAGGCGAAGCTGCTGGCCAGCGGCACGAAGCTCTTGCCCGACAGGCCGACGCAGCGCAGCGCCCGATCGAGCAGGAACACGGCGCGCGCCATGTAGCCCGACGCCTCGACGATCGTCACGAACGCGATCAGCAACAGGGTGGATGCGACACCGGCGACGATGAGGCG
>CAYMRG010000016.1:8111-21299 GCA_964392555.1 uncultured candidatus Brocadiaceae bacterium | reverse complement strand
CTCCCGCTCGCCACCGGCGAACCCGCTCGCCACGCGAGGCACCGCGGGAGTAGTAGTCAGAGCGCCAGTCGCTCGCCTGCGCTCGCGACCGCGAACCCGCAGGCATTGAGCGCGGCGCGAACCGCCGGGTCGTGCAGCGCCGGATTGGTGTGGTTCAGGTGCAGGAAGCGCACCGCGCCGGGGTGCGCCTGCGCGAACCCGGCGAGCCGCGCCATCGTCCGCGTCATCAGCGGATGCGGGATCTCGTCGAGGTTGCGATCGGGCAGCTCGCGGCCGTCGTAGAACGTGCCGTCGACGTAGGCGACGTCGACGCCCTCGAGCAGCCGGTCGAGCAGCCCCGGTGCGCGCTCCCAGGCGTCGACGTCGGGCACGAACAGGACCTTCCGGCTTGGCCCGCGCAGCACGAACGCCATCGTGTCGGAGAACTCGTCGCGGTGCGGCACGGCGAACGCCTGCACCTCGAGGCCGGGCCACGGCGCGAACGGTTCGCCGATGACGAACGGCTGCGGCGCGAGCTGGTCCTGCGCGACGAGCTGGCGCCACGGCGCGTTGTCGCGCAGGAACGTGCAGAAGCGCGGCGAAGCGAACAGCGGCAGGTGCTGCGTCGCCGCGACCTCGCGGCCGAACCAGGCGAGGCCGAGGTAGTGGCCGAGGTGCGCGTGCGTGACCAGCACGGCGTCGACCGGGCGGCGGCCGCGCGGCGCCGAGCCGGCGAGCCGCTGCAGCAACGCGAGCTGCTCCTCGATCAGCGGCGTGGCCTCGACCAGCAGCAGCTTGCCGCAGCGGTGGTCGGCGACGCCGAGCGCGACCGGGAACTCGACGCGCCCGGTGCGCCGCGCTTCGACGCAGCAGGCTCGGTCGCAGCCGACGTGCGGCAGGCCGCCATCCTGCGCGATGCCGAGCACGAACAGCTCGACCTCGCCGGCGCGGGCGGCGGGCTCCGGCGACGGCGACGCGCACGCGGCCAGCGCAGCGAGCGCGACCAGCGCGGCGAACGCCGGCCAGACCGTTCGCCGCCGCCGCACCCTCACAGCATGCCGACGACGTTGCCGTCCTGGTCGATGTCCATGCGCGCGCCACCCGGCACCTTGCCCAGGCCGGGCATGGTCATGATCTGGCCGGCGAGCGGGTAGACGAAGCCGGCGCCGACCGAGACGCGGGCGTCGCGCACCTTGAAGCGGAAGCCGGTCGGGCGGCCCTTCAGGTTCGGGTCGTGGCTCAGCGAATACTGCGTCTTCGCCATGCAGATCGGGAAGCGACCGAAGCCGCGCTCCTCGAACATCGCCAGCTGCTTGTCTGCCTCCGGTTCGTAGTCGACGCCGTCGGCGCCGTAGACCTTGGTGGCGATCGTCTCGATCTTCTCCTTCAGCGACGCCTCGGCCGGATACAGGAAGCGGAACGAGCTGGGCTCGGCGCAGGCCGCGACCAGCGCGTGCGCCAGTTCCTCGCCGCCCTTGCCGCCGTCGGCGAACAGCGTCGACGTGTGCGCGGCCGACGCGCCGGCGGCGAGCGCCGCGTCGCGGACGAACGCGATCTCGGCCTCGGTGTCGCCGGGGAACTTGTTGATCGCCACCACCACCGGGATGCCGTGCAGGCGGACGTTCTCGATCTGCTTCTGCAGGTTGCCGATGCCGGCCTGCAGCGCGTCGAGGTCCTCCTGCTGCAGCCCTTCGGGCAGCGGCTTGCCGGCGACGATCGTGAAGCGGCCGCTGTGCATCTTCAGCGCGCGGACGGTCGCCACCAGCAGCGCGGCGTCGGGCTTCAGACCGCTGGCGCGGCACTTGATGTTGAAGAACTTCTCGGCGCCCATGTCGGCGCCGAAGCCGGCCTCGGTGACGACGTAGTCGGCGCCGCGCAGCGCGAGGTAGTCGGCGACGATCGAGCTGTTGCCGTGCGCGATGTTGGCGAACGGCCCGGTGTGGACCAGCGCCGGCGTGCCCTCGAGCGTCTGCATCAGCGTCGGCTTCAGCGCATCCTTGAGGATCGCGGTCATCGCGCCGGCCGCCTTCAGGTCCTCGGCGGTCACCGGCCGGCCGTCGCGCGCGTAGCCGACGACGATCGCGCCGAGCCGCTTGCGCAGGTCGTGGATGTCCTTGCTGAGGCCGAGGATCGCCATGATCTCGCTGGCCGACGTGATGTCGAAGCCGGTGCGCCGCGGCGTGCCGTTCTTGTCGCCGTGCGCGACCTCGATCTCGCGCAGCGCGCGGTCGTTCATGTCGAGCACGCGGCGCCAGGTGATCTGCTCCGGATCGAGCTGCAGCTCGTTGCCGTGGAACAGGTGCGCATCGAGGAACGCCGCGCACAGGTTGTGCGCCGCGGTCACCGCATGGAAGTCACCGGTCAGGTGCAGGTTCAGCTCCTCGGGCGGCACGACCTGCGAGTAGCCGCCACCGGCGGCGCCGCCCTTGATGCCGAACACCGGGCCCATCGACGGCTGGCGGATCACGCAGCACGCGCGCTTGCCGATCCGGTTCAGCGCCTGCGAGATGCCGACCGTGTGCACGGTCTTGCCCTCGCCGAGCGGCGTCGGCGTGATCGCGGTCACGACGATGTACTTGCCGGGCTGGCGGGTCGGCGCCTGCTTCAGCAGATCGAGTCGGACCTTCGCCTTGCTGGTGCCGTACGGCTCGAGGTCGTCGGCGCCGAGCCCGAGCACGCGGGCCACTTCGGACAGGGGACGCAGCGGGATGGAACGGGCGATAGCGAGATCGTTCAGCGACATCGGAGGGTCGCGCACGATACCTTGGCATGGCCCGGAGGAACAACGCAGGCGCGCGGGAATCGCGCCGCCGCGGCGCGGTGGACCGGCGTGAGACGCCGCGGACGTCCCGATGCGAGACGACCCGGCAAGCCGCACCTGCCCTGCCACCGATAGGCAGGCCAGGGAATACTCATGCAGACTCTTCATCGTTTCACGCTTCCTGCCGTGCTCGTCGGAGTCGCCGCGGTCCTCACCAGCTGCGGTGCGGGAGGTGAAAGCGGATCGACGTCCTTGACCGACACGAACCCGCCGCAGCCCGGCCAGGTCAACGACGGCTTCGGCGCCGACGTCGACGCCCAGGTCAACCTCGACACGATCGCCGCCAACTGGAACGGCTTCACCGACGATTCGGGCACGATCGCCGAGTACCGCTGGGCGATCGGCACGACCTCCGGCGGGACGGAGCTGATGGACTGGACCTCGGCCGGCACGGCCACGCAGGGCCTCAAGCACGGTCTGACCATGACCGTCGGCATGACCATCTTCGTCTCGGTGCGCGCGCTCGACCAGGCCGGCAACATCAGCCAACCGGCGACCAGCGACGGCAACACGATCATCAGCGGCCAGAACGGCAGCGGTGGCGGTGGTGGCGGCGGCGGCGGCAATCCTTCGCCGGGCGTGATGGCCAGCTCGGTCTCGCAGTTCGGCATCACCTGGTCCTTCGCGCAACCCTGCCTGACCGGCCAGTTCTGCAACGGCGACTACTGGGTCGTCGGTCCGGTGTCGATCGTCGAGATCACGCCGCACTCGCAGGACGTCGGCGGCCGCATCATCAACGGGTCGATGGTCAACCCGGTGACCGTCGTCAATGGCGAGCACGGCTACGACAGCGCGCTGTTCCATCCCTACGAGGACGGCCGCTACCACCCCGAGCTCAACGTCGCGACCGGCATCAGCCAGGCGACGCCGCTGGTGCTCGACCACGACAAGAGCCTGATCTCGGTGGTCAGCTACATGGGCGCCAGCCCGGCGGCGAACGGCTCGTTCTCGCAGCTGTCGACCGCCGCGGTGCTGACGGTGCTCGCCGCCGCGCCGCCCGAAGGCGCGTTCCGCCCCGCCTACGCCGGCACCGACAAGACCGTCCACTTCACCGAGGCCGACCTCGACTACGGCACGCTCGGCAACCTGCCGCCGGCCACCGGCATGCCCGATCTGGCGCAGACCACCGCCGCGTTCGAGCGCGTCTGGCTCGACCACATGTCCGGCTGGACCAGCCGCTACATGCACCCGATCGACAACATGCCCGACTACGGCCGTGACTTCACGAGCCTCTACGGCACCGGCGTGCTGACGCTGCAGACCAACCTGACGACCGCGCAGAAGCGCCTGCTGCTGATCCGCACCGTGCAGATCGGCATCGACTTCTTCGGCAACGTGCAGGCCGGCGCGTTCTGGCAGGGCGTCGGCGGCCAGGGCAGCGGCCGCAAGTTCCCGATCGTGTTCGCCGGTGCCGTGCTGCACGACCCCGCGATGCAGGCGATCGGTGCGACCAACCCGTCGGGCTACTACGGGCCGAACAACCCGAACAACCGCAGCAGCTTCGGCGAGGACTGCCAGACGTTCTACGTCGAGCAGACCGCGCCCGGCGAGTTCAACTGGGGCTTCGGCGGCTACAACGCCACCTACGTCGGCCTGCCCGAATGGGGCAACCGCCACACCCACGAGACCAACCAGGACAACGCGCAGTGGGGCGGCGATCCGTACCGCCGCTGCTGCACCGCCAATGCCTGGGTCGGCCAGACGCTCAGCGCGCGCGTGATGGGCCTGCAGACGATCTGGGCCCACCCGTCGTACTTCGACTACATGGACCGCTACATGCAGACCGAGGCCGTCGGCGACTGGACGCGCTCGTGGGAGCCGTGGCAGGCGGCGATGTGGGACACGTACCGGCAGACCTTCTGAACGTGAGTGCTCGCCGCGCCGAGCGCGGCGAGCACGCACGTTCAGGACCTCGCCGCGCGCCTGCGGCGCGCCGCTTCGGTTCTGGGCGTGAGTGCTCGCTCAGGACCGCGCCGAGCGCGGCGAGCACGCACGTTCAGGACCTCGCCGCGCGCCTGTGGCGCGCCGCTTCGGTTCTGAACGTGGCCTGCCAGCGGTTTCGGCCTCAGCGACAATCGGCATCCAGAACGACCATCGGACACACATATGGCAGCCACCACCGCAACCTCGCAGCTCAACATCCGTCGCGGCGCGTCCCGTTCCTTGGATCCCGACCTCGCCGCCCGCGAACTGCATGCGGCCATCGCGCAGGACGGGGCGACCTTCGGCGTCTTCTACTGCGCGCCGGGGTACGACCTGGAACGGCTCGCCGCGGCGTTGCGGCGCGAGTTCGGCTCGCTGCCCCTGATCGGCTGCACGACGGCCGGCGAGATCACGCCACTCGGCTACATCGACGGCGCGCTGACTGGCGCCACGATCCAGTCGCCGCGCATGCATGCCGCGATCGGTCGGCTCGACAACCTGGCCGAGTTCGAGTTCCAGCAGGGCCATGAACTGGTGGCGACGCTGCTCAAGCAGCTGGGCAGGCACCAGCAGCCCGGCGGTTCGAACACATTCGGCTTCCTGCTGATCGACGGCCTGTGCATGCGCGAGGAGGCGGTGGTCAGCGCGCTGCACCAGCAGCTCGGCCCGATCCAGCTGTTCGGTGGCTCCGCCGGCGACGGCCTCGGCTTCCGTCATACGCACGTCTACCACGAGGGGCGTTTCCACAAGGACGCTGCGGTGTTCGCGCTCGTGCAGCCGGGCGCTCCGTTCGAGGTCTTCAAGTCCCAGCACTTCGTGCCGTCGAACAAGAAGATGGTCGTGACCAAGGCCGATCCCTCGCGCCGCATCGTCACCGAGATCAACGGCGATGCGGCCGGTCGCGAGTACGCGCGGATGGTCGGCCTGGAGTTCGACAAGCTGACGCCGATGATCTTCGCCACCCACCCGGTCGTGGTCCGCGTCGGCGGCCAGTACTACGTCCGGTCGATCCAGAAGGTCAACGACGACGAGAGCCTGTCGTTCTTCTGCGCGATCGACGAAGGCGTCGTGCTTACCGTGGCCCAGGGCGTCGACCTCGTGCAGAACCTCGAGGAGCTGTTCGCCGGCCTGCACGACCGGCTCGGCCCGCCCGAGCTCGTGCTCGGCTGCGACTGCATCCTGCGCAACCTGGAGATGGGCCAACGCGAGCTGAAGGAGCGCGTCGGTGCGCTGCTCGCAGCGAACCACGTGATCGGCTTCTCGACCTACGGCGAGCAGTTCAACGCGATGCACGTCAACCAGACCTTCACCGGCGTCGCCATCGGTTCCACCCGGCCATGAGCACCGAAGCTCCCTCGCCAGCCGAACTGGAGCGCGAGCTGGCGAAGCTGCGCAAGATCAACGAGGCGCTGATGGCGCGCGTCGAGCGGTCGATGGACCTGCAGGACGATGCCTTCTCGCTGTTCCAGGCCGCCACCACGCTCGAGAAGCGCGTCCGCGAGCGCACCGCGATGCTCGAACAGGCGCTGACCGACGTCGAGGTCGCGAACCGCGACCTGCAGGCGGCCAAGGAGCAGGCCGACGCGGCGAATCGCGCGAAGTCGGAGTTCCTGGCCAACATGAGCCATGAGATCCGCCCGCCGATGAACGGCGTGCTCGGCATGACCGAGCTGTTGGCGACGACCGAGCTGACCGGGCGCCAGCAACGGTTCGTCCGCACCATCCAGCAGTCGGCGCGATCGCTGCTGGTCATCCTCAACGACATCCTCGACTTCTCGAAGATCGAGGCCGGTCGCCTGGTGCTCGAGGACCTGGCCTTCGACCTGCGCGAGGCCGTGCAGGACACCGTCGCCCTGCTGGTCGGCCGGGCCACGACCAAGGGGATCCGCCTCGACTGCGAGATCGCCGACGACGTGCCGCGAGCCGTCCACGGTGACCCGGCGCGCCTGCGCCAGGTGATCACGAACCTGGTCGGCAACGCGGTGAAGTTCACGCACCGCGGCCGCGTCGCCGTCCATCTGGCCCGCGATGCCAGCCTGCCGGACGGCATCCGCTTGGCGGTCGAGGACACCGGGATCGGCATCGCGGCGGAGGTCCTGCCGACGCTGTTCCGGTCCTTCTCGCAGGCCGACGGCTCGATGGCCCGCAAGTACGGCGGCACGGGCCTGGGCCTGGCGATCACCAAGAACCTGGTCACGATGATGGGCGGTCGCGTCGACGTGCAGAGCACGCCGGGCGTCGGCTCGGTGTTCTCGTTCGTCGTGCCGCTGCGCCGGGCGGCGGACGAGGCGCTGGCCGACCTTCGCGACCCGAGCTCGGCCGCCGCCAGCGCGGCGTTGGTCGAAGACGGCTTGCCCAAGGGCCCCGACCCGCGCCAGCCGGCCGCGGTCCCGCCGCTCGGCCTCGCGATACTGGTCGCCGAGGACAACGAGGTCAACCAGGAGGTGTGTGCGGACATGCTGGCGCTATGCGGCTGCAGTGCGCACATGGTCGGCAACGGCCAACAGGCCCTGGCGGCGCTCGCCTCCGGCCAGTGGGACGTGGTGCTGATGGACTGCCAGATGCCGGAGATGGACGGCTTCGACACCACGCGGGCGATCCGTGCCCACGAACGGGAACGCACCGGCCAGCTGCCGATCCCGGTGATCGCGCTGACCGCCAACGCGATGGACGGCGACGAGGAACGGTGCCGCGCCGCCGGCATGGACGACTACCTGAGCAAGCCGTTCGATCTGCACCAGATCTGGGGCAAGCTCGACCACTGGCGCGGCGTCGCCGAACGCCGGCGCACGGCGGCCGGCGCGGGTCGCGGCGCGGCGATCGATCCGGCCGCGATCGAATCGTTGCGCCGTCTCCGCCCCGGTCGTACCGGCACCGAACTGCGGGTCGTGCAGACGTTCCTGGCGACCAGCGGCAAGCTCATGACCCAGCTGCGCACCGCGGTCCAGGCCGGCGACGCGCGCCAGGTCTACCTCGCCGCCCACACGCTCAAGTCGGGCAGCGCCTATGTCGGCGCGCACGCCGTGCAGCGCCTCGCCACCGACCTCGAGCGCGCCGGTCGCGACCAGGACCTCGCGCCCTTGGCTCAGCTGATGGTGTCCTTGGAGGGCGAGTTCCGTCAGGCCACGGACGAGTTGAACCGCCTGCTGGCGGAACTGGGAGGGCCCGCGTCGTGACGGCCAAGCTACCACGGATCCTGGTCGTCGACGACGACCCGATGGCGGCGCTGCTGCTGACCGAGGTGCTCGAGGGGACCTGCAACCTCACCCTCGCCAGCTCCGGCGAGGAAGCCCTGCGGGTCGCGGAGCGGGAGCCGCCAGACCTCGTGCTGCTCGACGTGCTGATGCCCGACCTGGACGGGTTCGAGACCTGCCGCCGGATCCGCGCCTGCCCGCGCCTCGCCCACGTCAAGGTGCTGCTGGTCTCCGGCATGAACCGGCCGGAGGAACGCCTGCAGGGTTACGAAGCCGGCGCCGACGACTTCGTCACCAAGCCATTCGAGAGCGCCGAGCTGCTGGCGAAGGTGCGGGTCTACCTGCGCCTGAAGAAGGCCGAAGAGCTGGAACGGCTGAAGACCGCGTTCCTGGCCAACATGAGCCACGAGATCCGCACGCCGCTCAATGCCGTGTGCGGCATCACGGAGCTGGTGCTCGAATCGCAACTGACCGACGAGCAGCGCGAGCACCTGCAGGCCGTCAGCCAGTCGGCCCGTTCGCTGCTCGGCATCCTCGACGAGATCCTCGACTGGTCGAAGATCGAAGCCGGCCGCGTCGTCCTCGAAACCCTGCCGATCGACCTGCGCGAGCTGCTCGCGGACACGGTGCGGTCGCTGTCGGTGCAGAGCGATGCCAAGTCGCTCGAGCTGGTGCTCGACGTCGCGCCCGACGTGCCGGCCATCGTCAAGACCGACCCGACCAGGCTGCGCCAGATCGTCACCAACCTGCTCGGCAACGCGATCAAGTTCACGGCGTCGGGCGAGGTGGTCGTGACGGTGGCCGCCACAGCGACCGCGCCGGGCCGATCGGACGTACGGATCGCGGTGCGCGACACCGGCATCGGCATCGACCCGGCGCACCAGGGACAGTTGTTCCAATCGTTCCACCAGGCCGATTCGTCGATGACGCGCCGCTTCGGCGGCACGGGCCTCGGGCTCGCCATCTCGCGGCGGCTGGCGGAGTGCATGGGCGGCAGCCTCGTACTCGACAGCGCGATCGGCCGCGGCAGCACGTTCACGGTGACGTTGCCGGGCCTCGAGGCGGGCGCGCCGCCCGCGCCACTGCTGACCGGCCAGCGGCTGCTGGTCGTCGACGACCAGGCCGCGGCGGCCGCCGCCACCCTGACCTTGCTCGCGACCCTCGGCGCGTCGGGCCAGGTCGAACGCGACCCGGCACGGCTCCCGATCGCCCTCGCCGAGGCGGCGCGCGCCGAACGGCCGTTCGCGGCGGTGCTGATCGCGGCCGGTCGCCCGGGGTTCGACGCGTTCGACCTGGTCGACCGTCTGCGCGAGCTGCAGCCGCACCTGCCGGTGATCCTGTCGGCACCGCACGCGCTGCTGCACCGTCGCCGGCCCGGTGACCAGCAGGTCCCGTACGGGCTGCGGCCGCTGCTCGCCGGCGACGTCCTCCGCGCACTGCGCCGAGTCCTGCACCTGCCGAACGAGGCCTCCGGCAGGCCCGTCGGCACGGCGCCCGCGCACCGGTCCCTGCGCGTGCTGGTGGTCGAGGACAACCTGGTCAACCAGCGCCTGGCCTGCGGCCTGATGGCGCGCGACGGGCACGCCGTCGCACGCGCCAACGACGGACACGAATGCCTCGCCGCCCTGGCGCGCGGCGACTTCGACCTGGTGCTGATGGACGTGCAGATGCCCGGCTGTGACGGCCTCGAAGCGACCCGCCGCATCCGCCAGCTCGAAGCCGCCCGCGGCGGTCACCTGCCGATCATCGGCCTGACGGCCAGCGCCTACGCCGACGACCGCGACCAGTGCCTGGCCGCGGGGATGGACGCCTACCTGGCGAAGCCCTTCCGCCTCGAGGATCTGCGCCAGCTCGTCCAACGACTCGCCCCCTGATGCACCGCGCGGGGCGTCACGGCAGCGCCCGCCACTGCGCGCGGTAGACGGCAGCGAACTCCGCCAGGCAGGCGCGCGCCTCGTAGCGCTGCTCGCAGCGGGTGCGGTTCGCCGCGCCGAGCCGACTGCGCAGCGCGGCATCGCCGAGCACCGTGCGCAACGCCGCGGCGAGCGCCGTCGGATCGCCGGGCGGGACGACGAACGGCTGCTGCTCGTCGGGCAGGATCGCGCGCACATCACCCACGTCGGTCGCGACCACCGGCAACCCGCTGGCCATCGCCTCGAGCATCGCGATCGGCATCTGCTCGGTGCGTGACGACAGCGCGAACACCTGGAAGCCGCGGTAGCTCGCCGCCGGGTCGGCGATCGCACCGGCAAACGCCACGCGCGCGGCGATGCCGAGCGCGGCGGCCTGCTCGGCCAGGGCGGCGCGCAGGGCGCCATCGCCGACGATCTCGGCGCGCACCTCGCCACCGAGTTGCGCCAGCGCCGCGAGCAGGGTGGCGTGGTCCTTCTCACCCCGCAGACCGCCGACGGTGCCGACGACCGCCGACGCGATCGGGATCGGCGCCGGGCGGAAGCGCAGCAGGTCGACGCCGTTCGCCAGCAGGTGCACGCGATCGGCACGCAACCGCCAGTCGCGGCGGGCGATCGCCTGCAGCACGGTCGACGGCACGATCACCGGCGTGCCGCGCAGGAACCAGCGGCGGAACCAATTGCGGCGGCGCAGCCGGCGCTGCACCTCCTCGGGGCCGAAGCCGTCCTCGTGGTGCACCAGCGGCAGCCGCAGCGACCGCGCCGCGGCGACCGTCTCGATCGCACCCCAGTTGTAGGTCAGGACCAGGTCCGGCCGCAGCCCGCGCAGCCACCCGCGCTGCGCGCGCACCGTCGCGCGGAAGCCGGCGCGCGGCGGTGCCGACACGAACGTCACGTCGCGATCCGCCGGCAACCGTGCCGCCGCCGCCGTGTCGCCCGACATCGCCATGACGATGTGTGCGCAGTCCGCGCCGAGGTGACGGATCAGCTCGACGGCGCGCATCTGCGGGCCGCCGGCGCCGAACGTCGCGAACACGTGGACCAGCCGCCGCGTCATGGCCGCGGCGCGTCGAACACCCGCTGCAGGAAGCGCGCGCGGTCGCCTTCGCTCGTGTAGCCGAGATCCCGCGCCGCGTCGCTGCAGTCCAGCGCGGTGCGGAAGCTGCGCGACTTCAGGTCGCGGAACGCCGGCCACTCGCGCGGCCGTCGCGCCGCGACCTTGACCAGGTACTTGCCGAATTCCTGCAGCCACATCCACCACAGCCAGGTGCCGTGGAAGCGGTAGTCGCGGCCGGTGCGTGCGGCGAGTTCGGTGACGTAGTCGCGCGCCGACAGGCGCACGTCGCCGGCGAGGTTGTAGGTCTTGTTCTTCGCCGCCGGCGCGTCGAGCGCCGCGACCAGCCCCTGCGCGCAGTCGTCGGCCAGCACGAACGGCAGCGGGTGGGCGCCACGCCCCCAGCCGACGCAGTGGTTGTCCTTGACCCAGAGCCCGACGCCGGAGTGCTCCTGGATGCCGTCGGGACCGACGACGATCGCCGGCCGCACGATGACGACGTCGAGACCCTGCGCGCGCGCCGGTTCGAGAGCCTTCTCGGCGGCGATCTTGCCGCGCGCGTACGGGCCGCGGCCCGCCGGTACCTGGTCGGTGCCGCAGTCGCCGCGGATCGCGCCGCGGTCGCCGAGCCACAGCGCCGCCGTGCTGCTGGTGTAGACCAGCCGCTGCACGCCGGCGGCCTTTGCCGCCGCGCCGGCCGCGCGCACCGCGTCGGCCATCACCTGTTCGACCTTGCTGGCGTCGTCGCCGGCGGCGGTCGCGAGGTGCAGCACGCGGTTCGCCCCGGCGAACGCCGCCGCGAGCACCTGCGGATCGGCCGCATCGCCGACGAACAGGCGCACGCTGCTGTCGCGCAGCTCGGCCGGCAACAGGTGCGGCTTGCGCACCACCATCGTCAGCGGCCTGCCGGCCGCGCGCAGCAGCTGGATGCAGCGCCGGCCGAGGAAGCCGGTGCCGCCCAGCACGACGACCTCGCCGGGACGCGCGGGCCCCGGCGTCGGCGGCGCGGCGGGCCGCGGCGGCGGTTCGAGCTGCACGCCGGCGGCGAGCGCGCTCTGCATGCACATCTCGAGCACGGCCTGCGCGCCGGCCGGCGACGCCGCGTCGGTCAGCTCGCCGCGACCGCGCACCGCGGCGTGGAAGGACTGCAGCGAGCCGCGCATGCCGCGCAGGAAGGGATCGTCGGGGAACGTCAGCTTGAACAGCCCGAGGCCGTAGCCGGCGACCGCGCCGATGCTGCGCCCCGCGAGGTGCAGCGCGCCACCCGCGAGGTTGACGCCGTGGTCGAGGAACTCGAGCCAGCGCGTCTTGCGCCGCAGCCAGCAGCTCGCCCGCTGCAGGTCGACGAACGCCGCGCCGTGGCTGCCGATCGCCTGCACCGTCGTCTCGAGCAGCGGCTTGCCGAACGCCATGCGCACGCCGGCGGTGCCGCGTTCGCACTCGAGCTGCAGGTGCCACTCGTCGACGAACTCGACGCCGTTCGGCAGCCGCCGCGGCGTGCCCGTGATCGCCTTGACCGACCGACACGCGCCGAGCAGCAGGAACACCATCGAGAACAGGTGCACGCCCTGCTCCCACAGGATGTTCGCCTGCGTCTGGAACATGAAGTGGCCGACGTCGCCGGTCTGCAGCTGGCGCAGCGGCACGTGGTGCTGGATCGCGACGTGTTCGAGCTTGCCGAGGCGGCCGGCGGCGAGGTGGCTCTGCAGCCGGACCAGCGCCGGGTGGAACGTCTGGTTGTGGTTGGTCGCCAGCAGCACGCCGCGCTCGGCGGCGCGCGCCGCCAGCGCCGCCACCTGTTCGGCGCGCGGCACGAGCGGCTTCTCGACCAGCGTGTGCACGCCGGCGTCGAGGCAGGCCGCCGCGATCTCCCCGTGCAGCGCCGGCGGCACCAGCACGTGCGCCGCGTCGATCGCCCGTTCGCGCAGCAGCTCGCGGTAGTCGGCGACCGCGCGCGGCACGCCGTGCCGCCGCGCCAACCCGTCGGCGCGCGCCAGCACCGGATCGCACACCGCCACGACCTCGACTCCGGCCACCGCACGCAGGACCTGCAGGTGGACGTCGGCGATGAACCCGCCGCCGATCATCGCGGTGCGGGTGCGACGCCCCGACACGATGCTCGAGGGGCCGGGGGAGGCGGGCGCAGGCAGGCTGGACACGGGCGGAATCTCGGGGCAGGGTGCATCGGCATACTGCGGGGTCGGGCTGAACGGTGCAACCTTGGCTTTGGCGGGCTCCGGCCGCGATGATGCGCGGCGTGTTGCCGAAAATGGCCGAACGCATGATGGGCGGCAGAGGAGGCATGGG
>CAYMRG010000016.1:3661-8101 GCA_964392555.1 uncultured candidatus Brocadiaceae bacterium | reverse complement strand
CGACGGTTCTCACTGCCCTCGCCCTTGCCATCGGCGCCAGCGCCCAGGACCGGCCGCCGTTGGTGCTGCAGACCGTGCTCGAACGCGGCGGCAGCCTCGCGCCCGCCTTGCCGCGCGTGGTCTGGCAGCCCGGCGACGCGGCCACCGTCGTGCTGCGCGGCGAGGACGGCAACGAAACGCTGCATCGCTGGCAGGACGGCCAGGTCGCGGCCGAAGTGCTGGTCGACGCCAAGGCCGTACTGACCGCGCTCGGCGACGAACGGCCGGCCCCCTACCACTTCCCCGAGCTGGGCTGGAGCGACGACCACACCCTGCGGCTGGTGGCCGGCACCGCGCTGTGGCGGCTGCCGCTGGGTGCCGCGAAGGCGACCGCCGTGCTGAGCTGGCCTCAGCCCGACGGCGACGAACCGATCGCGCCGGCGATCGCGCCCGGCGACCGCGCGGTCGCCGACCTGCACAAGCACCACCTGTGGCTGGCGCAGGCCGACGGCGCCGTGCGCCGCCAGACCTTCGACGGTTCGAACGACGTGGTCTACGGCGGCGCCGCGCACCGCGCCGAGTTCGGCATCGACCGCGGCCTGTTCTGGAGCCCCGATGGCCGCTTCCTCGCCTTCTACCGCGAAGACCAGCGCCCGATCGCCGCGTACCCCTACCAGGACCTCGACGCGATGCCGCCGACGGCGCGCGAAGGCCGCTACCCGATGGCCGGCCGCGCCCAGAGCCGCGTCCGCGTCGGCGTCTTCGACACCACCGATGCCGGCCTCGCCTGGCTCGAATGCGATCCCGACGAGGACGTGTTCTGGACCAACGTCACGCCGGCCGCCGACGGCACCGTCGCCGTCGCGCGCGTCGCGCGCAGCCAGGATCGCCTCGAACTCGTGCGCTACGACCTGCGCACCGGCAAGCGCCTCGCGGTGCTGCTGCAGGACCAGAACCCGCGCTGGATCGAGCCCGAGCACGGCCCGACGTTCCTGCCCGACGGACGGTTCCTGTGGTGGTCGCTGCACGAAGGCCACCGCCACCTGACGCTGCACGACGCCAACGGCGCGAAGCTCGCGCAGGTCACCAAGGGCGCGTTCGACGTCCAGCAGCTGCTCGGCCTCGGCGCCGACGGCCAGACCGTCTGGTTCGCCGCGTCGGGCGAGGACCCGCGCCAGCTGCACCTGTTCACCGCACCGCTCGGCGGCGGCGACGTCCGCCAGGTCACGCGCGAACGCGGCTACCACCAGGTCGCGCTCGCGCCCGGCGGCAAGTTCGCCTACGGCGTCTGGTCCAACCTCGAGACGCCGCCGAGCGCCCGGATCCTCGACCTCGCCAACGGCACGCCGCACCCGCTGCCGCAGCCCGCGGATCCGCTCGCCGCGTTCCGCCTGCCGACCCAGCGCATGTTCCAGGTCAAGGCCGACGACGAGAGCGTCCTCTACGGCCACGTCGCGCTGCCGCCCAACCTCGCCGAAGGCCAGCGCTGCCCCGTGCTGCTCTACGTCTACGGCGGCCCCCACGTCCAGCTGGTCACCGACCAATGGCTCGGCGGCGCGCCGCTCTGGCTGCAGGCGTTCGCCAACGAAGGCTACGTCGTCTGCCGGCTCGACAACCGCGGCACGCCGAACCGCGGCATCGCGTTCGAGCAGGCCGTGTTCCGCCACCTCGGCACGCTCGAGGTCCAGGACCAGCTCCGCGCCGTCGAGTGGCTCAGCCAGCAACCGTTCGTCGACCCGCAGCGGATCGGCGTGCACGGCTGGTCGTTCGGCGGCTACATGACCCTGCGCCTGCTGCTGCTCGCGCCCACCACCTTCGCCTGCGGCGTCAGCGGCGCCCCCGTCACCGACTGGGCCATGTATGAGACCGGCTACACCGAGCGCTACATGGACACCCCCGCCGAGAACGCCGACGGCTTCGCCGCGTCGAGCTGCCTGCCGCTCGCCGAGAAACTCGAACGCCCGCTGCTGCTGGTCCACGGCAGCGACGACCGCACCGTCATGTGGTCGCACACGCTCGACTTCCTCGATCGGTGCATCGACGCCGGCAAGCCGCTCGACTACTTCGTCTATCCGATGCAGACGCATCGGCTGATGGGCAAGGACCGGGTGTACTTCGTGCGGCAGCTGCACGACTGGCTGGGGAAGCACCTGCAGCCGGGGAAGTGAGCGCCGCCTACTGCACCTCAAGGGCGACGCGTGGCGCCAGGACGTAGCCGCCGTCACGCAGCTGCAGCCTCGGTTGCACGAACCACGAGCCGGGTGCAGGTCGCAGCGGCCAGATGAGCTGCCACGTTCGCTCGCCGGTCTGCGGCAACGCGACGACCGGACCTTTGGCCGTGGCCGTGTCCAGGCGTACCTCGACCTGCTGCACGCGCTCGATCGGCGCCGCGGCGGCCAACTCGATGCGGATCGACAGGCTCCCGGCAGACCATCGCCGCGGCTCGACCTCGACGACCTGGAACCAGGGTTCGCCCGCGCGGCCGTCGTCGCGCACGCCTTCCCGCACGATGACCAGCACGTCCTCGCCGACGCGGCGAGGGTCGAACTCGGCAGGCCAGGCGGTGGCGGCCAGAGCCTCGAACAGCCTTGGTGACGTGCGCCGCCCCACGACGAAGGCATTGGCGCCCGTCCGCACCGCGTAGCGGCGCAGGTGGGCGATGGCGGCGCCCCCGGGGTCGCCATCCTCCCTGCCGATCGGCAACACATCGACGAAGCCGGTCGGCGCATCGACATAGCGATTCATGTTCGAATACGTCGACGCCGCGCTCTCGACGCGCACGTCGCGCAGCAGCTCGCGCATCGCCGCGACTTCGGCCTCGGGGTGCAACGCGACGAAGGCCGCGAACCTCGGCGGCAGCTGCAGGCACTGGGCACCGAGGGCGACGCAGCACGCGGTGGCGCCGACGAACCGCAACCACCGCAATGGCGCTTCGAGCAGGGCGGCCAACGCGATGGCTGCGAGCGGAACCAAGGGCGCGAGCACGCGCTCGATCGGCAGGAACGTCGTGCAGACGAACCCGAGGTAGCCGAGGAAACACGCGACCGTCATCATCCCGCGCGCGCCGTGACGCCACGCCAGCGCGACGAGCGCGATCGTCACGGCCTGCGTGATCGGCACCGCCAAGGCCCTGCCTGCCCCCGCGGTCAGCAGCGAGCCGAGCCCTGAGACGAACTGGTCACCCACATCGCGGATCCCGGCGAGCGCCACGGCCGCACCGTGCTCGCGCAGGAACGCCAGCGGGCCAACGCTCTCGTCGTAGAGCAGGGTCGCATCGAGCCCGCCGAGCTTCAGGTTCATGTTGCGCCAGCTGATGCTGTACAGCGGCGAACCCCATTCGAGCCAGCTGACCAGCGCGTGCGGCGCGAACCCCAGGGCGGTGCCCAGCACCAGCCAACCGGCGTTCCTCAGCCTGCCGTTGCCCCACATGATGCACAGACCGGCAGGGGCGAACGCCGCATTGGTGAAGCGCAGACCCACAGCGAAACCGAAGCACAGGGCAAACCAGAACACATCGCGCTGGCGCAGCGATTGCCGCGCCCGCGCCGCCATGCCGAGCACCACCACGCCGAAGCCGGTGGCCAGCTCGTCGGGCGACGCCTGCATGCCGAGCAACAGCACTCCCGGATGCAAGGCGACCAGCGCCGTCGCCGCGATCGCCACCCGACGCGAGCCAAAGCGCCGCGCGAACCACCAGGTCGCGCCGACCAGCACGCCGCCGCCCAGCGCAGCGATGGCGCGCATCGCGTCGAATGCATCCAGACCGCCGAGCCAGCGGACGAGACTGGCCAGCAGGATCCCATGCACGGGATGGAATCCGTCGAACGAGCGCACGCCGTGCCCCAAGCCCTCGACCCGCTCGACGTACAGGTCGGCCTCAGGCCCCGCGACCGGCATCGGGTGGAGCGCGTGCGTGAGCACCACCAGCAAGGCGGCATACGTCAGACCCACCCATACCGCGCCATCGATCTTGCCCACCGTGCGCAACATGCCCTCGCAGTATGCCGTGGAGGCCACTTGCCGGCCGCGCACCTCCCCGCGGATGGCGAGAGGATTCGCCGTTGCCGCCGCCGCGCGCAGCGCGGGGGCCGGCACACCCGAATCCTCTCGACCCGCCCAATTTGGCGCGCCACGCGATGCCCTCACCCGCCGCGCGATTCCCGCGGATGGCGAGAGGATTCGCCGTTGCCGCCGCCGCGCGCCAGCGCGGGGGCCGGCATACCCGAATCCTCTCGACCCCCCCAATTTGGCGCGCCACGCGATGCCCCCACCCGCCGCGCACTCCCCGCGGATGGCGAGAGGATTCGCCGTTGCCGCCGCCGCGCGCCAGCGCGGGGGCCGGCATACCCGAATCCTCTCGACCCCCCCAATTTGGCGCGCCACGCGATGCCCCCACCCGCCGCGCACTCCCCGCGGATGGCGAGAGGATTCGCCGTTGCCGCCGCCGCGCGCAGCGCGGGG
>CAYMRG010000016.1:0-3561 GCA_964392555.1 uncultured candidatus Brocadiaceae bacterium | reverse complement strand
AATCCTCTCGACCCGCCCAATTTGGCGCGCCACGCGATGCCCTCACCCGCCGCGCACCTCCCCGCGGATGGCGAGAGGATTCGCCGTTGCCGCCGCCGCGCGCAGCGCGGGGGCCGGCATACCCGAATCCTCTCGGCCCGCCCAATTTGGCGCTCCGCGCCAAAATTGGTCGGGCCGAGAGGATTCGAACCTCCGACCTACTGGTCCCAAACCAGTCGCGCTACCAGCCTGCGCTACGGCCCGACGGCACTCGGTATAGCAACCGCGGGATGCATGGGGAAGGGCGCACAGTAGCATCCGGGCATGCGTCCCCCGCCCGAGCACGCGCTGACCACGGCCCAACGCTACCTCGACAGCCAGCGCCGTCAGGCCGCACGGCGGGCCGCGCTGGCGACCCAGCCGGCACCGCGGCGGGTGCTCGGCAAGGCCGGGGCGGCGATCGGGCACGCCGCGACGGTCGGCCGGCTGATCCTCGGAGCGCGGTTGCGAAAGTCCGTCGAACGGCTGGCGCGATGGCGCGACCGGCGGGCGACGGCTCGGCCGGATCCGGCGAACGCGGCCCCGGCGCGCGACTTCCTGGTGGTCGGCCACCGCGGCGACGCGGCGCACGCGGTCGAGAACACGCTGCCGTCGTTCCACCGCGCGCTGCAGCGCGGCGCGGATGCGATCGAACTCGACCTGTGTCTGACGAAGGACGGCCAGGTGGTCGTCTGGCACGACTGGGATCCCAACGATCTGGTCGCGCTGGCGCGCCAGCTCGGGCTCGAATCGGGCAAGGCCTACGAGCCGCGTGTGCCGCGGCTGTGGCAGCCGATGCGGCGTCTCGCGCACGAACTGACGCTCGCCGAACTGCGCGCGCACTACGGCTTCAAGAAGCGCTTCGCGTGGTTCTTCTGGCGGCGCGCGCGCGGCACGATCCCGACGTTCGCCGAATTCGTCGACTGGGCGCGCCGGCAGCCGACGCTGCGCTGCGTGCTGCTCGACATCAAGGTGCCGAAGGACCATGTCGCGCTCGCGGCGCCGCTGCTCGACGGCATCTGCCGCGAACTCGACCGCGCGCCGATCGGCTTCACGCCGGTGTTCATGTCGCCGCACGAAGCGATCCTCACGGCGATGCGCGAACGGCAGCCCGGGCGCCATTACTGCCTCGACATGGAGATCCCGCCCGGCATCGTCGACGAGCCGCTGCGCTTCAGCGGCGTCGCCGCGGCGCTGCAGCGCGACCTGCCGTTCGCCAGCGTCGGTCGGCCGGTCCTCACGCTCGGCGCCTGGGACCTCTACCAGAAGGTGATCGGCCACGACGTGCGCGCGCGCCATCGCCACGACGCCGACCATCCCGATCGCGCGATGCAGCGCGTGATGGCGTGGACGATCAACTCCGCGGACGAGGCCGCGCGCCTGATCGACCTCGGCGTCGACGCGATGCTGACCGACGATCCCAAGCGGATCCGGCGCGTGCTGCACAAGCGCACCCGGCGCCCTCGCCGCGCCGGCTGACGCGTGGCGCGCCTCGTCCAGTTGACCGACCTGCACCTCACGGCGCGCGGCGATGGCCGCGTGTTCGGCAGCGACGTCTGGGCCAACCTCGACCGGGCGCTGGCCCATGTGGCGACGCTCGGCGACGTCGCGCGGCTGGTGCTGACCGGCGATCTCGCCAACAGCGGTGCCGCGGCGGCCTACGCCCGCCTAGCCGAACGGCTGGCGCCGTGGCGCGATCGCCTGCGGATCGTGCCCGGCAACCACGACCACCGCGAACGGCTGCGCGCCGCGTTCCCTGAGCTGTGGCCGACCGACGCCCCGCGGCTGGTGGTCGCCGACGACGTCGGCGGCGTGCGCTGGTTCGGCCTCGACTCGCTGTGCGACGGCCGCACGCGGGGTCGCCTGGACCCCTGGCAGATCGGCTGGCTGCGCGGCCAGCTCGCGGCCTGGCCCGGGCCCTACGCGCTGTTCCTCCACCACCCGCCGCTGCGGGTCGGCACCTGGTGGCTCGACAAGGACCTGCTGCGCGATCGCGACGCGCTGGGCGACTGTCTCGCGCCACGGCCGCCGCTGGCCATCTTCACGGGCCACGTCCACCAGCTCGCGGAGGGGGTCTTCGCCGGCGCTCCGGTGCACACGACGCCCGCCGTCGCCTACCAGTATGGCGTGCGCGCCTGGTTGCCGCTGCCGGTCGCGCGCACACCGGCCCTGCGCATCCTCGAAGTCACGGCCGGCCAGCTGGCGAGCGAGGTCCGACGGCTGTCGTGATGGCGCACGGGCCGTTCGCCGAGATTCCACGGGCCGAATCGCCTGAGCTGCTGCGCGGGGGACCGCAAGCCGAGGCCCGGTCCAAACGTTCCTGCCGCCGCAGTGCCCGTGATAGCGCCTTTCCCGATCGCCCTGCCGATGGTTCGCCAACGGCGCATGGCCCGCCGCTCGCTGGCGCGCGGTCTCGCCGGCGCCCTGCTCGCCATCGCCGGCGCCGCGCCCCTGACCGCACAGCAATCGCCGATCGCGGTGCCGCCCGGCGCGCCGTTTTCGGTCCGTCACTTCGACACCAGCAACGGCCTGCCGCAGAACTCGGTGACGGCGCTCGACCAGACCCGCGACGGCGCGATGTGGATCGGGACGTTCGGCGGTCTGTGTCGGTTCGACGGCACGGTCTGGCAGGTGTTCGATGCGGTCGCGACCCCGGCACTCGACGACAGCCGCGTGCTCGCGATGCGCGCCGCGGCGGACGGCACACTCTGGTTCGCCACCGAAGCCGGTACGGTGTTGCGATGGCACGCCGGCGACCTCGACCGCGTCGCGGAGTTCCCCCGCCCCGGCGACGCGCAGGGCAAGTTGGTGCGCGCGATCCAACCGACCAGCGATGGCCGCCTGCTCTACGGCAACAGCGTCGACCTGCTGGTGCGCGAGCGCGACGGGCGGACCCATCCGTACTACGCGCAGCCGTCGGGCCGGGTCAACGACGTCGTCGAACCGGTCCCGGGCACGCTGTGGTTGTGTTCCGACCGCGGCCTGTTCGAACTCGGTGACGGCGCGCCGCGACGCCTGCTCGAGGGCCAGGTTCGCACCGCGCTCGTCACGCCCAGCGGGCGCCGGATCGTCGCCACGACCACCGGCCTGCTGGCGGCATCCGGCGACGACTTCACGCCGCTGCTGACCTGGCCGCGGCCGCTGACCGAATCGGACTCGTGCGAGATCGTCGCCGCCGCCGACGATTCGCTCTGGCTCGGCGTCGCCACGCAACTGCTCCACTGGCACGACGAAGGCGACCCGCGCAACGTCGCCTTCCGCTGCCAGACGGCGATCGAGTCGCTGGCGATCGACCGCACCGGCGGGATCTGGTGCGGCTTCCGCGGCGCCGGCGTGTCCCGTATCGAGCCGACCGAGCTGCGGCTGCTGGCGCTGCCGGTGGCCAACGCGCGGCCGCCGAAGGTCGTGCTGGGCGACGGCAATGGTGGTTTCTACGTCGGCGGCGACGATGGTTTGTTCCACGCCAGCGCCGATGGCAGCGTCGCCGCGATTCCCCTGCCTCACGCCGCCGCGGTAGGCGCCCTGTTCCGCGACCGGGACGGC
>CAYMRG010000015.1:0-21671 GCA_964392555.1 uncultured candidatus Brocadiaceae bacterium | reverse complement strand
GCCAGGCGCTGCGCTGCGCCGCGGTCACGCCGGCCAGCGGCGCCTGCTCCTGGCCGATCGCGTGGCAGGCGGCACAGGTCGTGAACGGCACCGCGGCGAAATCGCGGCGATCGGGATCGTCGGGCTCACCGGCGGCGTCGCGGCTGCGGACCGCGGGATCGATCACGTGGCAGACCGCGCAGGCGATCTCCTTCGCCAGGTGGCTCTCGTGCGGGAAGCGCCAGGTCGGGTAGCCGAGCTGGCGCGGCGGGGCGGGCCGGACGGCGCCCTTCGCGATCAGCGCGGCGCGGTCGAACGGCTTGCCCGGCTCGGCGTGGCATGCGGCGCAGTCGCCGACGAGCCGCGCGCTGGCCGGCTTGAAGGCGTCGCGACCATGGTGGTCGGTGTGGCAGAGCGTGCAGAACGCCTCGCCGCCGGCGACGCCGGGCACCTCGCCGAGCTTGCCGTCGACGAGGTACGGATGCCGCCAGGTCGCCTCGGCGGCGAAGTCGCCGTGGCACTGCAGGCACTTGCTGGCGATCGCGCCGCGGCCGGTGGCGTGGCAGGCGTCGCAGCGTTGCTCGCCGGCGACCTTCGCCGCCTCGGCGACGATCGCCGGCACGGCTTCGCCGGTCGCGGCGGCGCGCTGCAGCAGCGCGTGCGCCGGCAGCAGCGGGCCCGCGTCGGCCAGCGGTCGCAGGACGGCCCCGACGAACGCGCCGGTGACCAGCACCGCGGCGCCGGCGACGAGCGCGAAGCGGTTGGCCGCGCGCAGCGCCGGGAAGCGCCCGAGCTCGACCTCCTTGCGGACCAGGGCGTCGGGATCGTTGTCGAACACGCCCTTGCCGGGCTTGCGCCAGAAGAACGCGCCGCGTTCGACGTCGAGGGTCAGCACCGGCGCGCCGGCCTCGCCCTTCGTCACCTTCGCGGTCAGCCGCGTCGTGCCGACGACGATCACGCTGCCGTCGCGCAGCTCGGCGACCGGCGCCGCGGCGGCGCCGTCGACCCACGTGCCGACGACCGAGCCGAGGTCGCGGACGCGGAAGCCGCCGTCGCATTCGACGCGGCAGTGGCGGTCGGCGACCATCGGATCGTCGAGCAGCACGTCGACGCCGGGACGACCGCCGAACACCACCGCGTCGGCCGCGGCGCAGACGCGGTTGCCGCTGCTCTCGACGACGATCTCGGGGCGTGGCGCCATGCTCAGGACCTCCGCGGTTCGAACAGGCTCTGCGGTTCGCGCCGCACGATCGCCGTGGTGGGGCAGTTGTAGACGCAGGCCTCGAACGGCAGGCCGGCGCACAGATCGCACTTGATCGTCTTGCCGGCGACCGGCGTCAGCTTGCCGCCGACGCCGGCGGAGCGCGGCTTCTCGCCGCCGGCGGCCGGTGCGGCCGGTGCGGCCATCGCGGCCGGCGCGGGCGTGCCGAACCAGCGGCCGATCAGCGGCAGGCTCTGCAGGAACGACGGCGGTGGCGCCGGCGGCGGGGTCGGTTCGACGAGGCGGATCACGCCGTAGGGGCAGCCGTCGATGCAGCCGGCGCAGCCGACGCAGTTGTCGTACTCGAAGCGCACGCGGCCCTGCGGGTCGCGGCGGATCGCCGCGTAGTCGCACGACAGCATGCACTGCGGCACCTCGCAGTGGTAGCACGCGGTGACCAGCACGTCGTTCGCGACCGGCGTGCCGACCTTGCTGAGGCGCGGCACGTGGTCGTCGTGGACGGCGACGCACGACTCGACGCACATGTTGCAGCGCACGCACTTGGCGCGGTCGATGACGAGCGCGCGGCCGCCCTTCACCGACTCGCGTTCGACCATGACGAACAGTTCCTCGAGCTGTCGCCGGGCCGCCAGCTCGCCGGGTGCCGCATCGTTCGCCGCGGCGACGTCGCCGGCGCCGACCGCGCGGTTGGCGGCGCGTTGCAGACCGCGCTGCGCCGCCGCATCGAGCCGGGCGAACGCGGCGCGCGGCAGCGCGACGACCGACGTGCGGCACAGCGCGCGGTAGGTCGCCGGCCAGGTCGCCGCGTCACCGGCGATGCTGTGTTCGCCGAATGTCGCGTTGCCCTTGTAGTAGGCGAGCACGCGATCGGGGCGATCGGCGTCGGGCAGGCAGGCGATCGCGCCGGCGCGCACCAGGAACACCGTGTCGGCCGGATCGCCGGCCGCGGCGAGGTCCTCATCGGCGTCGAACGTGCGCAGCTCCGCGGCCGCGGCGAGCCCGGCGAGCGCCTGGTCGTCGAGGCTGCGGCACAGCCGCGACGCGCCGAGGTGCAGCGGCAGGTTGTCGCGGTAGCCGTCGTCGATGCGCGTCTGCCACTCCTCGTCCTCGGCGTAGAGCTTGGCGAAGACGCGTTCGTCGAGCAGTGCGACGCGGCTCGGCTCGCGCGCCGTGTAGGTCGCGAGCGCCGGATGGTGCGAATGCGCGCTGACCTCGCCGAACCACTCGCCGGCCCCGTAGGTGCGGTGTTCGCGCGGCGGGTGGCCGGGACGCGCCTGCACGGCGCGGATCGACCCCTGCAGCACGACCACGAACGCCGTCGCGAGGTCGCCCTGGCCGACGACCACCTCGCCGTCGCGCAGGTCGACGAAGCGGACGAAGCCGTCGCGGCGCGCGACGCCGGGCTGCCACTCGAACGTGCCGGCGGTGATCGCGCACTCCTTGCGCACGCCCTCGAGCAGCTTCTTGTCGACGTCCGCGAACAACGGCGTCGCGAGCAGCAGGTCGGCGGGATCGGACGTCATCTCGGTTCAGTAGTACCAGATGCTGAGGACGTGCACGGCGACCAGGCCGAGCAGCAGGACGGAGCAGGGCACGTGCACGAGGCGCCAGCCGCGCAGCAGCGTGCGGTAGAACGACAGGCGTCGCCACTCGCGCTCGACGCGGTCGCGTTGGCCGCGCAGCGCCGCGAGGTCGGCGGCCGGCGCGTCGGCGTCGGCGGTGGCGAGCTTGCGCGCGAAGTGGTCGCGCAGCGCGAACGCCTTCTCGAGCGTCAGCTCGCGTTCGGCGCGCAGCAGCCAGGTCGGCCCGAACGTCCACAGCAGGGCGCCGAGCGCGCCGGTGCCGATGACGAAGTAGCTGAGCACGTTCAGCAGCAGGCCCATCGTCGTGCCGCAGCGCATGCCGCCGTGGAACCACACGACCAGCGCCGCGGCGAAGCCGTAGTAGACGTGCGCGTGCAGCCAGCCGGCCAGCCGGCCGAGCGGCTCGCGCGGCGCGGCGACGACCCGCAGCGCGCCGAGCGCCTGCGGATCGCGCTCGACGCGGATGCGCAGCACGCGCTGCACGCCGTTGCCGACCAGCACCTCGCGCGCGGCGCGCCGCACGGCGCGCGGGTCGGTGGTCTCGCGGCGCGCGACGCGGTTCTGCAGTTCGCGCAGCTGCGACTGCGCGCGCTCGAGCTGCGGCAGCTGCGCGCGCCAGGCGAATTCGGGACTGAGCCGCAGGCGATGCGCGGCGCGGCGCACGGCGTAGAGCGCCAGCGCCACGTAGAGCGCGACGGCGAGCCAGCCGGTCGTCAGCAGGAAGCCGACGCGCGCGTCGTCGCGGCTGCCGAACGGCTGCGGCGCCGTGGCGTGCCACAGCAGCAAGGCGCCGACCAGCCCGGCGGCGACCAGGCCGTGCCACGATCGGTAGATGCCGAGGTTCATGGGGCGAGCCGCTTCGGCTTGCGTCGGAACAGCCCGGCGAAGAACTGGCCGAGGCCGTCGAGCAGGCCGCGTTGGCGGCGCGCGGAGGCGACCGCCGTCGTCCATTCGCCCGGCTGCAGCGGCGTGTCCATCAGCAGGATCTCGGCGAGCGACTGGGTCGGGTCGCTGCGGACGATCCGGATCGCCTCCTGGGCTTCGCTGCGGCCGAGCCGGCCCATCTGCACCAGCAGCTTCACGGCCCGCTGCTCCTCGCGCAGATCGGCCGCGGCTCGCTGTTTGTCGTTGCGCAGGAACACCGCGCGCGCGGCGCCGAAGCCGACCAGGGTGTGGCGGTTCATCGGCGCCTGGTCGCCGCGCAGCAGCGCGCCGTCGACGAGGCAGCCGTTGGTGCTGCCGAGGTCGCGAACGAGCCACGTGGCGCCGTCGAACACCAGTTCCGCATGGTGCTCGGAGACCGATTCGATCGGCAGCAGCACGTCGGCCGATTCGGCGCGGCCGACCGAGGTCACCGGCTTGAGCAGGCGAATGCGCCGCCGGATGCCTTCGGACTTGACCATCAACCGGGGCATCTCCTCGTGCAGGCGTGCCTCGAGGTCGATCCCGGACGCGTCGCCGATGGCTTCGGCGTAGGCCTTGGGATTCAGCGCGACCGTCATCGGTCGATCGGGCAACGGCGACGGTTTGGGCGTCGCCCGTGGCGCCGGCGCCGGCGGCGCCGTCCGGGCAGCGACCGGTTCGACGGGCGGCGGGGTCGGCGGCGACGGCGGGGTCGGCGGGATCGGCGGCGACGGCGGGGTGGTCGCGGCGCGTGCGGCTGGGGGCGGTGACGACGACGGCGGCGGCGCGCCGGCCCCGCCGGGCCGGGAGTTCAGGATCGGGGGGTTGTCGGCGTGGGGCGGTCGCGGGGGGGGCACCGGAGCCGGCGGCACGGGACCCGGCGGCGGCGTCGTATTGGCAGGTGGCATGCCACGCAGCCCAGGTCCCGGGCGCGACATCCGCATCGTCTGCATCGGCCCCCCGCCGTCGGTCGGCTCCTGCGCGGCCGGCGTTGGCGTTGGCGCTGGTGGCGGCGCTGGCGGTGGGGTCGGCGGCGGCGGCGGTACCGGTGGCGGTGCCGATGGCGCGGGGCGCACGCCAGGACCCTTCGCGACCATCGTCCGGCCCGGCAGCTCACTGGTCGAGAAGACCGCGGAATCGGGCGAGATCAGCAGTTCGAAGCTGGTCTTGCCGACGCGCACCAGACTGTTCGGGCTGAGCAGGCGACGTTCGCCGGGCGGCAGGTCGACGCCGTCGACGGTGGTGCGGTTGGTCTGGCCGATGCCTTCGACGAAGACGAGCTGGCCTTCGCAGCCGACGCGGAATTGCTCACGACCGACCTCCAGATCGGCGACGTGGATGTCGGTGCGGCGGGAACGGCCCACGGTCATCGTGCCGGTCAACGGCACGTGCCGGGGTTCCTTGCCGGGTTCGCGGATCAGCAACTGGAAGCGCTGCATGGGTCTCCAGGAGGCGGTGGCGGGCGACGCTACCCGCGGCAGCGGCCACCCGCGGCGACCGACGTCGCGTCGGCAAGGTAGCTGCGGCCGCCGCCACTTTCGAAAGTTCTTTCGTCGGCTCGCCACGAACGCTCCAATGCCGCCGCGGTCGACGTCGCTGGCCGCCGGTCTCGCCACGGACCGCCGCTCTCCTTCACGTGCCGCACCCGCGCTGACGGCGGTGCACGTGTTCCTGCTCACCTCGCGCCCCGCCAAGCGCGCCACGGATGCCATGCTCTCCGGTCCCACGAGCCACGTGATCTGCTTCGGCCGCTGTCGCTGGTCCGGTCCGCTGCTGGCTGCGGTCGCCCTGACCGCCGCGCTCGCGGCCCAGGAGCCGGGCAAGCCGACCGAGCCCAAGCAGGCGCCGCCGACGCTGCGCGACTTCGAGCCGTTCCCGTCGCGCTGGTTCGCGCCGGGCCGCCCGGTCGCCGGCATCCAGGAGCCCGAGTACGTGATCAACGAGCCGGCGAGCCCGTGGAATCCGTACCGGCAGAACGTGCTGAAGGGCGACTTCCCGATCCTCGGCACCGAGGACCTGTTCTTCTCGATCACGGCGACCAACCGCCTGCTGGTCGAGTTCAAGGACGTGCCGACGCCGACCGGCATCACCGGCCCCGGGCCGGTGCGCCCCGAGGTGTTCGGCGACGGCAAGCAGACCTTCATCCAGGACGACCTCGCGGTCTCGCTCGATCTGTTCCGCGGCCAGCAGGCGTTCATGCCCGTCGAATGGCGGCTGCGCGTCACGCCGGTGCTGAACTACACGCGGCTCGACATCAACGAGGTCGGCGCGGTCAACGTCAACGTCGCCAACGGCGCGCTGCGCACCAAGACCGACATCGCGCTGCAGGAGGCGTTCGTCGAATACCACCTGTTCGACCTCAGCGAGCGCTACGACTTCTGCAGCGTCGAGGCCGGCATCCTGCCGTTCCGCAGCGATTTCCGCGGCTTCCTGTTCGAGGACACCAACCTCGGCGTGCGCTTCTTCGGCAACGCCGACCAGAACAAGTGGCAGTACAACCTGGCGGCGTTCCGCCAGCTCGACAAGAACACCAACTCGCAGCTCAACACGTTCGAGAGCCGCGACCAGACCGTCGTCGTCGCCAACGTCTACCGCCAGGACTGGCCGGTGAAGGGCTACACGACCGAGGTCTCGCTGCACTGGAACCACGACGACCGGGGCTTCGAGTTCGACGACAACGGCTTCCTGGTCTCGCCGGCGCCGATCGGCAACTTCACGCCGAACGAGATCGACACCTACTACCTCGGCTGGGCCGGCGAGGGCCACCTCGGCCGCTGGAACATCACGCACGCGCTCTACAAGGCGTTCGGTCGCGAGACCAACAACCCGCTCGCCGCGCGCTCGGTCGACATCGACGCGCGCTTCTTCGCCGCCGAGGTCTCCTACGACATCGACTGGCTGCGGCCGCGCGTGTTCGGCCTCTACGCGTCGGGCGACAAGGATCCGCGCGACGACAAGGGCGAAGGGTTCGACGCGATCTTCGACAACCCCAACTTCGGCGGCGGTGCGTTCTCGTTCTGGAATTCGCAGGGCCTCGGCCTGGTCGGCACGCGGCTGACCAACCCGGGCAGTCCGCTCGCGAACCTCAAGACGTCGAAGAGCCAGGGCCAGTCGAACTCGGTCAACCCGGGCGTGCTGCTGGTCGGCGCCGCACTCGACGCGGAGCTGACGCCGAAGTGGCGCGGCCAGATCGGCCTCGACTACATCCGCTTCGATCGCACCGAGTCGATCGAGACGCTGCTGCAGACCGCCGACATCAGCAAGTCGGTCGGCGCCGAGATCTTCGCCGGCACGCAGTATCGGCCGTTCCTGACCAACAACGTCATCGTCCAGTTGGGCGGGTCGGTCTTCCGTCCCGACGACGGCTTCGCGCGCATCTACGACTCCGACGGGTTGCGTTACTCCTTCTTCATGAACCTGCTGACCACCTGGTAGCCATGGCCGATCTGCACCGTTCTGCGAAGTGGGGCCGACTCGCCCTGATCGCCGCCGCCGTCGCCGTGTCGGCGCCGTCGTGCGGCAAGGCGTCCCTGACCAGCCTGCCGACGCTGCCGACGTTCGCGCCCGTCGTGCCGCTGACGTCGGCCGACGTGAACACGATCATCGCCCGCGCGGTGGCCTCGCTCGACAGCCCCGACCTGCACGTCGCGGTCGTCGATCGCACCGGCCAACTGCTCGGCGCCTACAGCGCGGCCGGCGTGACGGTCGCCGACGAGGACAACATCGCCGTCGGCCTCGCGCGGACGACGGCGTTCTTCTCGAACAGCCAGGCGCCGTTGTCGTCGCGCACGGTCGAGACGCTGTCGACGTTCCACTTCCCGCCGGCGTTCAGCGATCCGCTGGTCGCGTCGCAGATCCCGCAGAGCCCGGGCGTGGGGACGTTCCCGACCACGGTGCTCGCGCCGAATCGCACGACCGCCGGCGTCGTCGGCACGGCGCAGGGGCCGCTGTGGCAGATCCAGGCGACCAACCGCGGCGCCGACATCGCGACCGCCGCGACGACGCCGCCGACGACGTTCGTCACCGACGCGCAGTTCGACTTCACGACGTTCAACCCGTCGCGCAACATCGACGCCACGTTCCCGAGCCCGGGCATCGTCTCGCTGCCGGGCGCGGTGCCGCTCTACAAGGGCGGGCGCCTGGTCGGCGGCGTCGGCGTCTACGTCTGCGCCGCCGGTTCGGCGAACCCCGACGTCGCCGCCGGCGAGTTCGCCGCGATCCAGGGCGCGACCGGCGATGGCACGCCGGGCAACGAGAACTTCTTCCTCGCGATCCCGAATGCGGGCGCGATCTACATCCTCGGCATCCTGCTGCCGTACGTGCAGCAGACGGCGCGGCCGGCGGGCTACGGCGTCGGCACGTTTCCGGCGCCGGGCGGCGGGTTCGTGTTCGCGGCGGCCGATGGACGCAAGGATCCGTTCGGCTACCTGATCGGTCCGCGCGCCGCGGTCGACGGCGGCCCGACGCAGACGCTGACGCAGGTCGACGTCGAGACGATCATCGACCAGGTCGTCGCCAGCGCGAACATCACGCGCGCGCAGGTCCGCCTGCCGCTCGGCAGCGGCGCCAAGGTGATCGCGGTCGTCGTCGACACGCGCGGCCTGATCCTCGCGCACTTCCGCATGGAGGACACGCTGTGCGATGCGGTCGACGTCGTGCCGGCGAAGGCGCGCTCGGTCGTCTACTACTGCCGGCCGGGTGGTCCCGACGTGGCGGACCAGTGGCCCGGCTTCCCGCTCGGCGATCCGCGCGGCATCGCGCTGACGACGCGCACGCTCGGCTTCCTGTCGCAGCCGTTCTTCCCGCCTGGCATCGACTACAACAGTGCGAACCCGGGCCCGCTGTTCAACCTGGCGCGCTTCAACCAATTGCCGGCGCAGGCGACGACCTGGGGGCATGCCGGCGCGGACAATGGCTACCGGAACGGCCTGACGTTCTTCCCCGGCTCGGTGCCGCTCTACAAGAACGGTGAACTGGTCGGCGCACTCGGTGTGTCCGGCGACGGCGTCGAGCAGAACGACCTGATCGCGTTCGACGGCGGCCGCGGCTTCGAGCCGCCGCCCGAGTTGCGCATCGACAACTTCTCGTTCCAGGGCGTGCAGCTGCCCTACCTGAAGTTCCCGCAGTCGCCGCGTTGAGTCGGCTCGCCCGCAGGGCGACCCGCCTCGACGATTTGCCAGGACGCCGCAACGCGGGTTGCTGCAACCGCGCGAGCAACGCATCCGGCCCCGCTGCGGCGTCGACTTGAGTCGGCTCGCCCGCAGGGCGACCCGCCTCAACGATTGCCAGGACGCCGCAACGCGGGTTGCTGCAACTGCGCGAGCAACGCATCCGGTCCCGCTGCGTCGTCGACTTGAGTCGGCTCGCCCGCAGGGCGACCCGCCGCAACGATTTACCAGGACGCCGCCACGACGACGTGCGCCCTGACGCATCACGGGGCGGCGCGACACGGGTAGGGGGATCCACGCCGCGGCTGGGACGCTAGAGTTCCGGGCCACACCGTTTCCGGAGTCTTCGTGAATCCCAACGCCGCGATCCTCTCCCTGCTGCTCCTGTCCCCGCTCGCCCTCGCCCAGAACTGTCCGAACCGGAACTTCGGCGCCCCACTCGGTACAGGCGACGACACGATCTTCGCGATGCAGCCGATCGGCTTCGCGTTCCCGTTCGCGGGCACGACCTACACGAACATCCACGTCTGCGCCAACGGCTACGTCCACCTGTCGAACAGCGGCGTGCCGACGATCCCGGCGACCGGCGACTTCAGCGCGACGGCGGCGGAGCTGGCGAGCGGCGCGCCGCGCATCTGCGCGCTGTGGACCGACTTCAACGTCCTCGCCGCCGCCAACGGCCAGGTCTGGCTCGACAGCACGCCGACCACCTGCACGGTCACGTGGGAGAACGTCGTCAACTACGGCGGCGCAGGCGTCGTCGCCGGACCGATCCAGACGATCCAGCTGCAGCTCGCCAGCAACGGTGAGATCAAGGTCTTCTACTCGGCGAACGCGACCAACAACTCGTCGTTGACCGCCGGCCAGCACGGCATCGTCGGTGCCTCGCCCGGCGGTGGCGCGACGTTGCCGGCGGCGAGCGATCTCTCGCTCGGCGGCACGACGATCGATCCGACCCTGTTCGAGGAGTGGACCGTGCCGGTCTCGTTCGACCTCGGTGGCAAGGTGCTGCAGATGGTGCCGGCCAATCCGGGCTGGGGCTTCGTGCCGTCGACGCCGAGCAACTGCGCAGCGGTCGCCGATTACGGCACGGGCTGTCTGAACCAGGATGATTCCTTCTATGAGATGCTGTCGGGGGCGGCCTTCGACCTCAACGGCAAGACCTTCACGATGCTGCGCAACCAGGGCGGTTACACCGTGCTGGATGGCGTGCCCGGCGTGTTCTTCACGCCGACCACGGGGGCGACGCCGGTCGCGCAGGGCGACGACACGGTGACCAGCGTCACGCTGTCGCTGGCGATGCCGTGCCCGGGTGGCACGACCAACACGCTGGAGATCGGCTCGAACGGCTACGTCGCGACCGGTGCGAACGGTGTCGCGATCCAGCCCAGCGTCGCGACGTTCCTCAATTGGCCCAACTCGGTGTTCTCGTGCTGGCGCGACCTCAACCCGCTCGCCGGCGGTCAACTCACGTTCGAGGAATCGGCCGGCATCGCCTACGTCACCTATGACAGCGTCGTCAGCTACAACACGACGGCGCCGAACACCTTCCAGTTCCAGTTCGACCTGGCGACCGGCAACGTCACGCTGCTGATCGTCACCATGGCGTCGTCGGGCACGCAGGTGCTGGTCGGCTACTCGACCGGCGGCGCTTCGGCGGACCACGGTTCGATGGATCTGTCCAGCGCGTTCGCCGCCGGCGGCACGATCTACGACGCGCAGCTCCAGCCGCTGCGGCTCACCACGGGCGGGCTGCCGTACCTCGGCACGACCTCCTACTCGCTCGAGATCTCCAACATCCCGAACGTCGCACCGCTCGCCGTGCTGTTCTTCGGCACCGCGCAGCTCCCCGGCGTGCCGCTGGCCGTGATCGGCATGGCCGGCTGCAGCGCCTACACCAACGCCGATGCCGGCAGCGTGACGGTGGCGGCGACGCTGCCCGCGGGCACCGCGTCGCAGCCGTTCCCGATTCCGAGCAACCCGGCGCTGGCCGGCATCGCGCTGTCCTGCCAGGCGCTCGCGTTCTCGACGAGCACGCAGCTCGGCCTGGTCGCGTCGAACGGCACGCTGATGACGGTCGGCTTCTGATCGCGTGCCTCCGGCGCGCCGCTGCGGTGCGGAACCGCGTGGCGCGCTGCGGCAGCAAAGGCGACGCGTCGGTTGGCGCGTCAGGGCAGGCAGCCAGGCAACGCTACGGCGCAGGCTGCACGGTGGCGGTGCCGACGGGCGCCGCGCCGTCCGCCGCCGACCAGGTCGCGGCGAGCCAGACCCACGCCGCGCCGGTCCAGTGCAGCAGCAGGCGCGGGCCGCTGGCCTTGAGGTGCGCGGCGACGTCGTCGAGCGGCAGCACGAGGAACGGCAGGCAGAGCACGGGTGCGGCGAAGCCGAACCACAACAGCAAGGGCATGTGCCGCGCCGTGCCGCGGCGCATCGCGAGCCACAGGACCAGCGGCAACGCGAAAAACGTGAGGCCGAAGCGACCGCCGAACCACGCGTCGGCGGCGAGTCGCACGACGACCTGGGGCAGGGCGTGCAGCCGGGCCGCCTCGATGCGTCCGGTGGCCAGCGCCGCGACCACCGCGAGCGCCACCGCCACGGCCAGCAGGGCCGGGCGCGCGCTGCCGGCTGCGGCCCGGCGCCGCAACGCGCGGTCGGCGGCGGCGACCAGGCCGACCAGCAGCGCGATGCCGGTGACCATCGCCGCCAACCGACCCGCGGCCTGCCCGGTGAGCGTCGCCACCTGCGCGGCCAGCGTCGCCGCGCCCCAGCCCCAGCCGAGCAGCGCGGCGCGCAGCATCGGACCGGTGTCGCGCAGCCACAGCGCCGCAACCAGCGCGCCGCCGTAGGCGATGCCTTCGGGCTTCTGCAGCGTCATCGCGATGAGGCCGCACGCGACCAGGCCCGGCCGGTCGCCGGTCACGCCGAACGCGGTCGCGGCGACCAGGGCCGCGAGCAGGCCGTCGCCGTAGCCGGAGGCGAAGCTGCCGCCGAGCGACGACAGGAACATCGGTGTGACCGCCGCCGCCGCCGCGCAGGCGAGCGGCTTCGCGCCGAGCCCGCGGGCCGCGCGCGCGCCGGCCGCGGCGATCGCGGCGACCAGCGCCAGGTAGGCGACCACGAACAGCCAACGGCCGTCGATGCCGCTGCGCTGCAGCAGCGCCTCGGCGAGCGGCTGCAGGAAGGGGTACTCGACGCGGCTGTGGGAGTAGACGGCGGGGTCGGTGAACAGCGGCTGCGCGAGCGTCGGCCGGTCGGCCAGCGCGGTGGCCTTCATCTGCCAGGCGACGACTCCGTCCCAGTGGCGCGAAGGCGTCGCCAGCGCGTCGTAGGCGACCAGCGCGGCGCCGGCGGCGACGACCAGCAGCGTCAGCGCGAGCAGCCCGCGCGGCGCGGTCGTCAGCGGCGTCGGCGCGCGCTGCCGCGCGGCGAGCGCGAGCCCGCCCAGCAGGGCCGCCCACAGCAGCGCCGCCGGCACCGTGCCGCCGGCGACGAGCCAGAGTTCGCCGGCGAGGCCGAACCCGGCGAACGCCGCGGCGAACGCGACGACGGCGCGCATCGGCAGCGCGGCGCCGTTCACCGCACCTCCACGGCGAGCGTCGTGCGCGTCGCGACCAGCACGAGTTCGCCTTCGCGGCCGGCGATCGTGCCGCGCGCGAGCGTTCGGCCGAGGCGGGCTGCGTCGGCGCGGGCGCCTTCGTCGATCAGCAGGCGCGGCCACAGCAGCGCCGCCGCGAACTCCGCCGGCCCCTGCACCGAGCCGCGCAGCCACACGGCACCATCGGCCGGCGTGTGCTGCAGCAGCCATTCGATCGCGTCGCCGCCGCCGATCTGCGCCGAATCGAGCAGGTAGGTCGCGGCGCCACGTTCGCGGTAGCTCGCGATCTCGGCGCGCGTGCGCGGCAGCGTGCGGAACAGCGCGCGGCCCAGGCCCCAGCCGAGATGGGCGAGCACCAGCACGGTGACGGCGACGTGGCAGCGGGAACGCAGGAGGCCGAGCAAAGTGGCGGAGGCGGGAGATGGTCCGCCAGTGTCCGGCGCGGTGCTGCCGGAGTCACGCTGCGAATGCCCTGCCTGCGGCGGGGCGCTGCCGCGCTACAATGGTCCGCTGGCGACCGCCCCTCGTCGCCAGCAAAGGAGCGCCGGAAGTCGCCCCCGCAGACCCCGAGCAAGGAGAGTCATGAATCGCCTTCGTGCTGCCGTCCATCAGCCGCTGCTGATCACCGCCTTCGTCAGCCTGTTGGTTGCTGCGCCCGCCCTCGCGCAGTGTGCCGTCACCTACGATTCGCTGGCCACGCCACTGGCCACCGACGATCTCGTGCAGGCGGCCCGCGTCTGGGATCGCGATGGCGCGGGGCCGCTGCCGCCGGTGGTCGTGTTCGGCGGTCGCTTCTTGGTGTGTGGCGATGCGGCCGCGAGGGGCGTCGTGCAGAGCGACCTCGCCACCGGCCACTGCGCGTCGATCGGCGCGGGCCCAGGAATCGATGCCGGTGAGGTGACCGCCCTCGGCGAGGTCGGCAACCACGAACTCGTGATCGGCGGCAGCTTCACGGCGATCGACGGCGTGCCCTGCAACCACGTCGCCCGCTGGGACGGCACCAGCTGGCAGCCGTTCGGCGCGGGCGTGCCGTTCCCCGTCAGGGCGCTCGCGACGCTGCCCAACGGCGACCTGATCGCCGGCGGCATCACCAACGGCGACCCGATCCGGCGCTGGGACGGCTCGAGCTGGCAAACCATCGGCAGCGGTCTCGTCGGCGCCGTGCTCGCGCTGGCCGTGTTGCCCGGTGGCCAGCTCGTCGCCGGCGGCGCTGCGCTGCTCGCCACCGGGCCCAACATCGCGGTCTGGGACGGCGTGGCGTGGAGCCCCGTGGGCGGTGGTACCGACCAGTCGGTCGCCGCGCTGCAGGTGGGCCCGACCGGCGAACTGTTCGCCGCCGGCTTGTTCCAGCACGCGGGTGGCGTTGCGGCGTCCGCCGTGGCGCGGTTCGACGGCACCAGCTGGTCGCCGCTCGGCGCGGGGGTGCAGTACGACGGCCGGACCCTGGCGCTGGCGGCCAACGGCGACCTCGTCGTCGGTGGCACGTTCCCGACGGCCGGTGGGGTGACCAGCCGTCTCGTCGCGCGCTGGAACGGGTCGGCGTGGCAGGCGATGAGCGGTCTGGGCGGGGGCGAGGTGGATGCCCTGGCGTCGCTGCCCAACGGCGATCTGGTCGCGGCCGGCTTCCTCGATACGCCGTTCTCGCCCGCGACGCATCTGGCGCGTTGGCAGGGGGCGGCCTGGGTGCCCTGGCGCACCGGCACCGAGGGGCCCGTGCAGGTTTCGATCACGATGGCCGACGGCGACCTGGTCGTCGGCGGCCTGTTCACCTGGTTCGAAGGGATCCCCGCGAACCGGGTCGTGCGCCGCCATGCCGGTGTCTGGCAGGCCCTCGGCGGTGGCGTCGATGGCTCGGCCTTCGCGCTGCTCGAGCTGCCGAACGGCGACCTCGTGGTCGCCGGCGACTTCGCACACGCCGGTGGCGTGCCGGCGACCCGCGTGGCGCGCTGGGACGGCAGCGCGTGGCATGCCATGGCCGGCGGCCTGCCGGGCATCGTGCGACACCTCTCGCGGGCGCCCGGTGGGCAGATCCTCGCCAGGGGCGACTTCGACCAGCTGGTCATGGTGTGGGACGGCACCACGTGGAACGGCACCGGCATCGACAACAGCAGCGCGTGGCACATGTACCTCGACGTGCCGTTCGTGACCTTGCCCGATGGCGACGTCCTGACGGTGGTCGGCTTGCCGGTGCAGCAGCGGCGCTGGGACGGGCAGACGTGGACGCCGGTCGGCCCGGCAACCACGGGCGCTGGGCTCGCCAGGAACCACGCCGGCGACGTGTTCCTGGGCGGCAATGCGTTGCGGCGCTGGAACGGCACCACGTGGAGCACGCTCGTCACCGTGGCTGGCTCGATCCAGTCGATCGTCGTGCTGCCCGACGACCAGTTGCTGCTCGGCGGCTCGTTCAGCGTGTCGGGCGCGACGCCGATCGTCAGCCTCGCGCGTTGGGACGGCACGGCGCTGCACCCGGTCGGCAGCCGCAACCATGGCCCCATCCGCGAACTTCGCTGGCAGGCCGACGGCCAGGTGTTCGCCGCCGGTGGCTTCTCCCTGCTCGACGGCGTGGCGACGGCCGGGTTCGGCACGCTGCACGCCGGTTGCCCCGCCGCGGCCGTTGCCGCCGGGAACGGTTGCACGGGCAGCGGCGGCGCGAACGTGCTGACCGCGACGGAGCTGCCGTGGATCGGCGGTGAGTACCTCGCGACGGCCACCGGCATGCCCGCGAACGGCCTCGCGCTCGACGTGCTCGGCCTCACGCCGGTGTCGGTGCCGCTCGCCTCCATCCTGCTGCAAGGGGCACCCGGCTGCCTGCTGTTGACCGCGCCCGACCTGCTGGACGCGCACCTGCCGCTCGGCGGCGTCGTGTCGACGCGGCGCGCGATCCCCGCCAGCCCGACGCTGGTCGGCCAGACGCTCTACCAGCAGGTCGTGGCGCTCGAACTCGGCACCAGCGGCGCGATCCTCTCGGTGACCGGCACCAACCGGCTCGCGCTGACCGTCGGCAGCTTCTTCTGAACCGGTGCCCCTGAACCGGCCGTGCCACCGCGCGCGCCCGGCGGGGTCTCGCGGTGCGCCATGTCCCGAATCGGCACGCCGCGGTCGCCCGCGCCGTGGCGCGTTGGGTATCCGCTGTCTCAGCCGTTTGCGAACCGGCGATGGCGTGGCGGCGTCCGCGCCGCCGCGTCGAGTTTCGCAACATGAGTCTGTACCCGAGAAAATCGCCGACCGATAGCGCGCGCACACCGGAAGGAACCTGACGGGGGAGCAGGTCCGGGGAGCGCCCAGTGAAGGGGATCATCTTCAAGGCATTCGAGGGCTTCGTCACCGAGACCTGGGGCGAGGACTTCTTCGAGCGGTTGCTCGAGACCGCGCGGCCGGGTTCGGCAGGTGCCTACGTCAGCCCGGGCACCTACCCCGACGAAGAGCTCTACGCGCTGGTGGCGGCCGCGGTCGATCGGCTCGACATCCCGCTCGACGCGGCGCTGCAGGCGTTCGGCCGCTACGCGTTCGGTGCGCTGGCCGCCAGCATGCCGGGCCTGCTGCGCACGGTGCCCGACGCGCCGACGCTGCTGCGCATGGTCGATGGCGTGATCCACGTCGAGGTCCGCAAGCTCTACCCGCAGGCGGCGACGCCGCGGATCCGCTTCGAGCCGTCGGGGCCGCGCGGGGGGCGCGTCGTCTACGAATCGCCGCGGCGGCTGTGCCCGCTGCTGGTCGGACTGATGGTCGGGCTCGGCGACCACTACGGCACGCCGCTCGACTACCGCGAGACCGCGTGCACCCGGCAGGGCGCTGAACACTGCGAATTCGAGGTGAAGTTCTCATGACGCTCCGGACCCGCGAACGGTTGCTCGAGAAGCAGCTGCAGCGCAGCCGCGCCCAGGTCGCGGCGCTCGAGCAGCTGACCGAGGAGAAGCTGCGCATGCTGTTCCTCGCGCAGGAGGACCTGCAGCGCACCACCGGCTTCCTCGAGAACGTGCTGGCGACGATCCGCAGCGCGGTGATCGTCGTCGGTCGCGACGGGACGATCACCAGCGTCAACCGCGCGGCCGTCGAACTCAGCGGCCACCCGCGCGAGGCGCTGGTCGGCAGCCCGATCGCGGGCATCCTGCCGCACCTGGCGAACGCGCGCGGCGCGTGCCTCGACGCCGAGCACGAGGTGTCGCTGGTGACCGCGAGCGGCCAGGCGGTGCCGGTGCTGTTCTCGGCTTCGCCGATGCGCGGCGCCGGCGACCAGGGCAGCGTCTGCGTCGCGCACGACATCCGCGACCTGCGCCGCCTCGAGGTCGAACTGCGGCAGGCGCAGAAGCTCGAATCGGTCGGCCAGCTGGCGGCCGGTGTGGCGCACGAGATCAACACGCCGATCCAGTTCACCGGCGACAGCGTCGAGTTCCTCACCGAGTCGTGCGACCAGGTCCTGGGCGTGCTGGTGACCTTCGAAGACCTGCGCCGCGCCGCCGGCGGCGTGCCCGAACTCGCCGCCGTCGTCGCCGCGGTCGATCGCGCGGCCGCCGAGGCCGATCTCGAGTTCCTCGCCGGCGAGATCCCCGCGGCGGCGCGGCGCGCGGCCGAAGGCGTGTCGCGTGTCGCCAAGATCGTCCGCGCGATGAAGGCGTTCGCCTACGTCGGCGGCACCGAGAAGACGCCCAACGACCTCAACGAGGCCGTCCGCACGACCCTCGAGGTGAGCCGCAGCGAATTCAAGTACGTCGCCCGCGAACGGCTCGACCTCGGCGAGCTGCCGCCGGTGCTGTGCAACCTCGGCGACATCAACCAGGTGGTGCTGAACCTGATCGTCAACGCGGCGCACGCGATGCAGGACAAGGTCGGCGAATCGGGTGAGCTCGGCGAGCTGCGCATCGCCACGCGGCAGGAGGGCGACTGGGCGGTGGTCGAGATCGGCGACAGCGGCACGGGCATCCCGGCGGCGGTCCAGGCGCGGATCTTCGAGCCGTTCTTCACGACCAAGGAGGTCGGGCGCGGCACCGGCCAGGGGCTGGCGCTGGCGCGCAACGTCGTCGTCGACAAGCACGGCGGCACGCTGACGTTCGAGACCGAGGAAGGGTGCGGCACGACGTTCCGCATCCGGCTGCCGATCGCGGGAGGTGGCCGATGAGCACGAACGACCCGAACGAGCCGAACGGCGCGCGGCCGCGCATCCTGTTCGTCGACGACGAGGAGTCGGTGTTGAGCGGTCTGCGCGTGCAGATGCGCCGGCAACGCGGCGTCTGGGCGGCGGCGTTCGCCTGTGGCGGGCACGACGCGTTGCGCGAGCTGGATCGCGAACCGGTCGACGTGATCGTCTCCGACATGCGCATGCCGCGCATGGACGGCGCCGAGCTGCTGGCCCGGGTGCGCGACCGCTGGCCGGAGACGGTGCGGATCGTGCTGACCGGCGAGGCGGATCGCGACCTGACGCTGCGCGCGATCCCGGTGGCCCAGCAGTGGCTCGGCAAGCCGTGCCCCCGCGAGGCGCTGGTCGCCGGCATCGAGCGCGGGCTGGCGGCGCGGGCGCTGGTCGGCGCGCCGGCGCTGCAGGCGATGATCGGCCAGAGCCGCTCGTTGCCGGTCGCGCCGAAGTCGTACGAACGGCTGATGGCGCGCATGCAGGACCCGAGCTGCTCGCTCGGTGACATCGCCGCGGTCGTCGAGGGCAACACGGCGATGGCCGCGCGCACGCTGCAGATGGCCAACAGTGCGCTGTTCTGCCGCAGCGCCGAGGTCAGCTCGGTGCGCGACGCGATCGCGCTGCTGGGCATGAAGTCGCTGTCGCACCTGGTGCTCGGCGTCGGCCTGTTCGACGCCGCGCGCAGCGGCCTGCAGGGCGACCCGGACCGCGGCGAACGCATCGATCGCCTCGAACGGGACTCCGTGCGCCTGTCGCGCGTCGCCGGTCGCCTGCTCGCCGGCAACCCCGAACTGCAGCTGCTCGCCGCGACCGCGGGCATCCTGCACGGCGCCGGCCAGCTCCTGCTGATGAGCCTCGACCGCGCGCGCGCCCGCCAGTGCGAGTGGTTCGCCACCGAACGCCGCATCCCCACGTGGGATGCCGAGCGGACGGTGCTGGGCACGACGCACGGCGAACTCGGCGGGGCGCTGCTGTCGGCGTGGGGGCTGCCGAGCAACCTGGTGCTGCCGATCGCGCACCACCACGACCCGGCGACGTGGCACGCCGGCTTCCCCGAGGTCGCGGCGGCGCTGCTCGCCGCCGAGATCGCGCTGGCCGGCGGCGAGCCGGCGGCGATCGAGCCGGCGCTGCGGGCCGGCGGGTTCGGTGACCGCACCGCGGCGCTCGCGCGCCTGGCGCTGGCCGAATGCGAGGCCCTGCCATGACCGCCCTCGCCAAACCCCGCGTGTTGCTCGTCGACGACGAGGAGCCGGTGCTGCGTTCGCTGACGCTGCACCTGCGCCGCGAGTTCGAGGTCGCGCACGCGACGCGCGGCGAGGACGCGCTGAAGATCCTCGGCGGCGCGGACGACTACGCCGTCGTCGTCTCCGACATGCGCATGCCGGGTATGAACGGCGCGACGCTGCTGGCCAAGGCGCGGGCCGTCCGGCCCGACACCACGCGCGTCCTGCTGACCGGCCAGACCGACCTCGCCTCGGCGATCGCCGCGGTCAACGACGGCCAGATCTACCGCTTCCTGACCAAGCCGACCGAGGCCGACCGCCTGCGCGCGACGCTCGGCGACGCGGTGCGCCAGCACGAGCTGCTGACCGCGGAACGCGACCTGCTGGAACGCACGCTGCGCAGTTCGGTCAAGGTGCTGACCGACGTGCTGGGCCTGGTCAACCCCGAGGCGTTCAGCCGCGCCTCACGGGTGCACGAGATCACCGCCAAGGTCGCGTCGACGCTCGGCATCGCCGAAGCCTGGCAGGTCGAACTGGCGGCGCTGCTGTCGCAGCTCGGCTGCGTCACGCTGCCGCCCGACCTGGTCGCGCGCGCCTACCGCGGCGAGGCGCTCGGCGAGGCCGAGCAGAAGGCGTTCGCCGGCCACGTCGAGGTCGCGCGGCGGCTGGTCGCGGCGATCCCGCGCCTCGAACCGACCGCGGCGATGATCGCCTACCGGCCGACCGCGCAGTCCGGCAGCACGTTCGCGCGCGGTCGCGACGCGGTGGCCTGCGGCGGCGAGATCGTCGCCGCGGCGCTCGAATTCGACCGCCTGGCGCAGCAGCTCGGCCCGCGCGCGGCGGTGCCGAAGCTGCAGGGGCGCGTGCCACCCGACGTGCTGGCCGTGCTCGAGAGCGCGCGCTTCTCCTGGCAGGGCGAGGAGAGCGCGACGATCCTGCTGCGGCAGCTGCAGGTCGGCATGGTGCTGAAGGGCGAGGTGCGTTCCGAGAACGGCGTGCTGCTCGCGGCGAGCGGCACGCACGTCAGCGAGACGCTGCTGAACCGCCTGCTGAACTTCGCGATGGCGCTCGGCATCAAGGAGCCGCTCGAGGTCCTGAAGCCGCAATCCGGCACGTGAGCGAGGAACGACGATGAGCGACGAAACGACGGTCCTGTTGGTCGACGACGAACCCGCGGTGCTGCAGGGGCTGGCGCTGGCGCTGCGCCGCGAGCCGTACCGCGTGGTGACCGCCAATTCGGGCCAGGCGGCGCTCGAGGTGCTGCGCAGCCGCGAGATCGCCGTGCTGGTGGCCGACCAGGACATGCCCGGCATGACCGGCGTGATGCTGCTCGAGTTCGCGGCGCGCCTCCAGCCCGAGCTGGTCGGCATCATGCTGACCGGCCACGCGCGCCTCGACGTCGCGCTGCAGGCGATCAACGCCGGCGAGGTCTACCGCTTCTACACCAAGCCGATCGGCGGCGCGCAGCTGGCCGCCGCGATCCGCGACGCCGTCACGGTGCGCGGCCTCGCCGCCGAGGGCCGCCGCCGGCTGCGGCGCGAGGAGAGCCAGGAAGGGCAGGTCGTCGACCTCGAGCGCGACGAGCCCGGCATCACGCGCATCGAGACCACGGCGACCGGCGCGATCGTGGTCCGCGAACCGGTCGAAGACGTCGCCTCGCTGCTCGCGGCGATGGAGCGGCAGGAGCGGGCCGCACCGCCGGGCGCCAGGCCGGCGCGGGGCGCGCGGCGCGGGTAGTCGGGTCAGGCCGCAGGCCGGCGGCGGCCGATGAACGGCCCGTGGCATCGCTGCTCCGCCGCTGTCTCACGCTGCTGCGCGCCCCCGGCAACGAGGTCGGGTTCGCGGTGCGTTCGCGGCTGCGCTGGAGCCGCGGCGCGCCAGGGGCGCCGCGCGCGGCGACCGCGGACCGGATCCGCGCCGCGAACGTCGCGCTGCGCGACCGGCTGGCGGCACTCGCGAGCGGCGACGTTCCGCCGTGCGGCAGCGACGGCGTGCTGCGCGCCATCGACGTCGGCTGCGGCGACTTCCACTACGCGCCCGCGCTGGCGGAATGGCTCGCGCGGCACGCCGGCGGGCCGCGCGACGTCGTCCTGCGCGGCATCGAAGTCGACGGTTTCGGCGTCTACCGCGACGGCCATTCGCGCGCCGACCACGCCCGGGCGCATGCGGCGGCCGCCGGTTCGTCGGGCGCCGTCGTGCGGTTCGAGGTCGCCGACTTCACCCGCGTGCGGTGGCCCGAGCAGGACGTCGTGACGATGTTCTACCCGTTCCTGAGCGTCTACCCGACGCTGCGATGGGGGCTGCCGCTGTCGCGGCTGCGGCCGCGCCGGCTGGTCGCGGCGGCGGTGGCGGCCGTTCGTCCGGGCGGCTGGCTCGTCGTCGCGAACCAGACCGGGGACGAATTCGGCCGTCTGGTGCGCCTGCTCGCCGACCAGCCGGTCGACCTCGTCCGGCGCACGAGCTTCGCGACCGAACGGGTGCCGTTCGCGGTCTGCACGGCCGACCGGGTCGGTTCGCTGTGGCGCCGCCGGTCCGGCGCGACAGACGGGCCGCCGGCGGGTTAGCATCTCGCCTCGCCGACGTCGCCCCGCCGGCAACCGCTCCGGCTGATGTACACGCTGCAGATCCTCGACCGCGGCCAGACCTTCCAACACACCCTCGACGACCGGCCGCTGCGCGTCGGCAGCGGCGACGGCCCCGAGCTGCGTCTCCGCGAGCCGGGCATCGCGCCGCTGCACGCGACGTTGGTGCCACAGGCCGGTGGCGTGCAGTTGCAGGCCCACGCCCCGGTGCGGGTCAACGGCCAGGCCGTCACAACCGCCGTGCTCGGGCTCGGCGATCGCATCGAGATCGGCAAGGCGGTGCTCGTC
>CAYMRG010000014.1:15164-22741 GCA_964392555.1 uncultured candidatus Brocadiaceae bacterium | reverse complement strand
TGGTCTCTGTGTTCTCTGTGTTTAATCCTTCTTCTTCTTCTTCTTCTTCTTCTTCAGAGACCAGAAAAGAAATTAAACACAGAGAACACAGAGACCACAGAGAAGAAGCAGACCAGAACCAGAAGAGAGCCAGAACCAGAAGAGAGCCAGAAACAGAAAGAGAGCCAGAAACAGAAAGAGAGGCAGAAGGAGAACCAAGGGGGGGGCAAGCTGCGTTCAGCTGCCGTAGGTGGCGCGGATGCGGACGGCGCGCGCCAGACCGTCGCGTGATTGGAGTAGTTTTTGGCGGACGTCGTCGGTCAGCGAGTGGGTGGCGAGGAAGGCGTCGACGATGGCGAGGGCTGCGGCCGAGTCGTGGCCATTGACGAAGGCGTCGAGCCAGGCCGGCATGAAGAAGATGCGGCGGTTCTGTTTGACCCAGTCGACGCGTTCGAGCGCCTGCTGCAGGTAGGGCAGCGTCAGAGTGTCCTGGCCGGGCCAGTGGAACCACGGCAGGCTGTCCTGGGTCCACTGCTCGGGAGGGGTGTCGAGCTGGGTGTATTGGCGCCAGTAGTCGGCTTTGCCGGCCGCGGTCGGGATCGCGGCGCGCGCGAGGAACACCTCCTTGCCGACGTCTTCGCCGGGGTAGCGCGCGCGCACGGTGTCGACGAGCGCTGCGTCCTCGCCGGCGGCGAGCAGCGCGGCGACGGCGAGGAAGCTGTCCTGCTTGCCGGGCACGAGGCCCGCGGGAACATCGGTGGCGATGGCGACGGCGCGGCACAGCGCGCGGACGTCGTCGCCGGTGCCGTTGCGGGCGAGGTAGCGGAAGATCGCGAGCTTGCGGCCGTCGTCGCCGCTAGCGCGCAATTGGCCGAGCAGCAGTACGTTCGCTTCGCCGCGCAGCGACGCGGCGCGCGCGTCGGGCAGCCAGCGGCCGAGGCAGGTGGCGAGCGCGTCGAGCAGCCAGCCGTGGCTGTCGGGGTCGGTTTCGTTGGCCAGCAGCCGCAGCGCGAACGCGGCGAACGTCGCCGGATCGAGCTCGGCTTCGCGCACGGCCTCGAACAGCGCGCTGGTCGCGACCGCGCGCACCAGCGGGTCGGGTTCGTCGGCGGTGTGGGCCAGCAGCCAGGCGCGGCTCCGCGGATCGGGCACGAACTGGCCGTAGGCCGTGTCGGTGGGGTTGGCGAGGACCGCGGCCGGCGCGGCGCGGCCGATCAGCTCGTCGAGCGGCGTGCGCGCGGCGTCGCTGGTGACGGCGAGCGTGCGGCGGCCGCCGGCGAGGTCGAACACGAGCAGGTCGAGGCGCAGCGGCCATGTGCCGTCACCGCCGCCGATCGCGCGCTGCAGCAGCGCGGCGTCGGCGACGATGCCGTTCGCGTCGAGCGACCAGGTGACGCGCACCTGCGGCATCGACGGCGCTAGCAACCAGCGTTCGGACCAGCGGCCGAGGTCCTGCCGCGCCGCGTCCTCGAGCGCGTGCGCGAGGTCGCGCCACTCGGCGTTGCCGAACGCGTGCGCCTCGAGGTAGGCCTTGAGGCCCTTCTTGAACACGGCGTCGCCGAGCCGGTCGAGCAGCTCGCGCAGCACCGCCGGCGCTTTGTTGTAGACGATCGCGCCGTAGGCGGACTTCGCGTCGGCGAGGTTCTGCAGCGCCTGGAATACCGGCGTCGTGCCCGGCGTCGCGTCGACCTCGTAGGCGCGCGGCTTTACGCGCTGCAGGAACCGCAGCCACGATCGCTGCGCCGGTTCGAGCGCCTCGAGCGCCTCGTAGGCGAGGAATGTCGCGAAGCCCTCCTTGAGCCAGAGGTCGTCGAACCAGCGCATCGTCACGAGGTTGCCGAACCATTGGTGCGCGATCTCGTGGTAGACCAGTGTGCTGCGGCGAACCAGTTCGGCCGCGGTCGGCGGGTGGTCGAACGCGAGCGCGGTCTCGCGGTAGAAGATCGCGCCGGCGTGCTCCATGCCGCCGTAGGGGAAGCCCGGCACGAGCACGAAGTCGAGCTTGCCGAACGGGTAGGGCACGCCGAACGCGTCGGCGAGCCACTTCAGGCCCTGCTGGTGCAGCGTGAACAGCGCCGCGGGGTCGACGATCTTCTGCTGTGAGCTGCGCAGCAGCATCCGCATCGGCGCGGTGCCGTCGATGCCCGGCACCTGCAGGTGCGGACCTTCGACGACCGCGAACGGCCCGCACGCGAACGCCATCAGGTAGGTCGGCAGCGGCTGCGTCCGCGCGAACTGCCAACGCACCGCGCCGGGCGCCTCGGCGTCGGCGGCGACGCGCGGCGTATTGGCGACCGCGGTCCACTCGGCCGGCAGGTCGAGCGTCACCTGGAAGCGCGCGCGCAGGTCCGGCTGGTCGAAGCACGGATAGAGGCGGTGCGCGTCGGCGGGCACGACCAATGTGTAGAAGTACTCGCGGCCGTCGGTGCCGTCGGCGTAGACGCTGAGCGGCGTGCCGCTCGCGGCGATCGGCGCCGTGAACTCGCAGCGCAGCTCGTTGAGCCCGCGCACCAGCAGGTCGCCCGGCAGCACGACGTGGTCGTTCGCCGCGGCGAGCACCGCGTCGCGACCGTTGAGCCGCACCGCGCGCAGTTCCTTGCCGCCGAAGTCGAGCACGAGCGCCATCGGGTCGTGGTCCTCGGCCAGCGCGAAGCGCAGCCACGCGTCGCCGGTCACCTCGCGCGCGCCCTGGTCGATGCGGAAGCGCAAGTCGTACTGGACGTCGTGGACGCGTTCGGCGCGGTCCTTGGCGAGGTTCCGGTCGATGCCGGGGGTGGGATCCTGGGCGAGCATGGCGCTGAGCAACAGCAGGGCAGCGGTCGCGGACATCGCGACAGGGTAGCGGCGCACGCGGTCCGGCGCGTCAGTCGGTCGGTGGGCGGTGCCTCGCATCTGCTCCAGCGGCGCACTGACAAGCTGCTGACGCGGCAGGGAGACCGATCCGCCATGCTGGAGCCATGAACCCGATCGCCTGCGTGTCGCTGGTCCCCCTGCTCGTCACGGTCGGTGCGGCTGCCGTGACTCGGGCCCAGGAGCCCGCGCCGCCGAAGGCGCCCAAGGCGACCGCCGCCGCCGGTTCCACCGCACCGGTGGCCGGGTTCGACCCCTACTTCCAGCCGAGCGACGCGAGATCGACCTCGTTCCTGCCGAACTTCATCATCCGGAACATGCGCCAGGATCGCGACGGGATGATCTGGTTCGCGACCTTCGGCGGGCCGATCCGCTACGACGGCAAGACCTACACGAACTTCGCGACGGAGGTCGGCCTGGCGAACACGCGCGTCTTCTCGCTGCTCGAAGATCGTTCGGGCGCCCTCTGGTTCGGCTCGATCACGGGCGGGGTATCGCGTTTCGACGGCAAGGCGTTCACTCGGTTCACGACTGCGGACGGTCTCGGCAACGACGACGTGATGTGGATCTGCGAAGACCGCGACGGCGGCATCTGGTTCGGGACCGGCCACGGCGCGAGTCGCTACGACGGCAAGGCGATCACCAACTTCACCACGCAGGACGGGCTCGTCGACGACTCGGTCTACGTGATCGCGCAGGATGCCGCGGGGCGGTTGTGGTTCGGCACGCAGGGCGGCGTCTGCTCCTACGACGGCAAGACGTTCACCGAGCTGACCGACCAGGCCGGCAAGTCGTTCGTGAACGTCCGGGCGATGGCGATCGACCGCTCCGGCGGCCTCTGGTTCGGCGGCCAGCAGGGTGCCTGCCACTACGACGGCAAGACGGTGTCGGCGTTCACGACCAAGGAGGGCCTGCTCGCCGACTTCGTCGGCTCGATGCTCGTCGATCGTGCAGGGCGCGTTTGGATGGGGCATCCGGGGGGCTTCCCCAGCGGCGCCGGCGGAGGCGCCACGCGCTACGACGGAACGTCCTTCGCGCACTTCACCCGCGCGGACGGCCTCAACAGCACCAACGTCTACTGCATGCTCGAAGACCGGGCCGGCAACCTCTGGTTCGCCAGCGCCGACGCGGGCGTTTGCCGCTACGACGGCAAGACGTTCACCGATTGTTCCGCCGTCCCACCGCAGGCGAAGTAGGCCCGGCGAGGTCGCCGATTCGGCATGCGCCGCACGGTTCATCCTGCGGATGGCCCTTGATCGCGAGCAGGCGCCTTCGACGATCCCCGGTCGCGCCCCTCACCGCCGCAAGCCCGCATGCTGCCATCGATCGCCGCCGTCATCGCCAGCCACGCCCTGGCCGCCGTCCCTGACGCCCTGCCACAAGAGCCCGCTCAGTCGCCAACGCCGGCTCGCGCGCCAGCGACCGTTCGTGTCGACCACCTGGGCAACGGCCAGGCGAGGCCGGGCTTCCACTTCGCGAACGTGCCGGTGCCCGCGCGCAGCGATGCCGCGGCCGAGGCGACGTTCACGCTGGTCGACGGTCGCCTCGACGGCAACGGTCCGGGCCTCGCCGTGCTGCACGACGGCCGGCTGCCGACCGATGCCGACCAGCCGGCCGCCAACTGCTTCTTCGCCGGCGAGGGCGGTCGCTTCGCGATCGATCTCGGCCACGCCCAGCCGATCGCGCGCATCGACAGCTACTCGTGGCACCCGGGTTCGCGCGGCCCGCAGGTCTACAGGGTCTACGTCGCCGACGGTGCCGTTGCCGGCTTCGACGCGGCGCCGAAGCGCGGCAGCGACCCGACCCGCTGCGGCTGGCGGTTGCTGGCCTCGGTCGACACCCGGGCCGGCGACCGGCAGGACGCCGGTGGCCAGTACGGAGTCGAGATCCACGATCCGAGCGGCTCGCTCGGCAGCATCCGCCACCTGCTGTTCGATGTGGCGCGAACGGCCGAACGCGACGGCTCGAGCAACACGTTCTTCAGCGAGATCGACGTTCGCCTCGCCGACCCGGCCAAGGCGCTGCCGATCACCGGCAAGTCCGAGGACGGTCGTTTCGCGATCCAGATCGACGCGACCGCCGCCCCGGACCTGCAGAGCTGGGCCGACGACGAGCTGATGCCGGTGCTGCTCGCGTGGTATCCGCGCATCGTCGGGATGCTGCCGAGCGATGGCTTCGAGGCGCCGACCGCGGTGACGATCCGGTTCGAGGACCCTGGCAAGGGGGTCGCCGCGACCAGCGGAACCCGCATCACCTGCGCCGCCGGCTGGCTGCGCGGAAACCGGCGCGGCGAGGCCGCGGGCGCGATCGTGCACGAACTCGTGCACATCGCCCAGCATTACCGCGGCCGCGAGCAGCGGCCGGGCTGGCTCGTCGAGGGCATCGCCGACTACGTCCGCTGGTTCTGCTACGAGCCGGGTTCGCACGGTGCCGACCACGTCGACGATCCGGCGACTGCGCGTTGCGACGCCGGCTACCGCACCAGCGCCAACTTCCTGGCCTGGGCCACCCGGACGCACGATCGCGACCTCGTGCCGAAGCTGAACGCAGCGCTGCGCGAAGGCCGCTACGACGAGTCGCTGTGGCAGCAGTTCACCGGCAGGACGCGGGCGGAGCTCGAGACCGCCTGGCGCGCCAGCCTGACCGCACCGGCGGGGCTCGACGTGCTCACCGACGCCGAACGGCAGGCCGGCTGGCAGCTGCTGTTCGACGGCACGACGTTCCGTGGCTGGCACGGCTTCCACCGCGATGACGTGCGCCCGGGCTGGCAGATCGTCGACGGCGCGATCGTCTGCGCCGATCCCCACGACGCCGGCGACCTCTGCACCGACGCGCAGTACGGCGAGTTCGAGCTGGTGCTCGAGTACATGATCACGCCGGGCGGCAACAGCGGGATCATGTTCCACGTCAGCGACGACGGCGGCGCCACCTGGGCGACCGGGCCCGAGTGCCAGTTGCTCGACAACCAGGCCGGCAAGGACCCCAACAAGGCAGGCTGGCTCTACGGGCTCTACACGACGGACGTCGACGCGACGAAGCCGGCCGGCGAATGGAACCGGCTGCGCCTGCTGATCTCGAAGGAGCGCTGCGAGCACGAGATGAACGGCGTCGTCTACTTCACCTACGTGATGCACAGCGAGGACTTCGCGCAGCGCCTCGCGGCGAGCAAGTTCGCCGGCATGCCCGGCTTCGCCCGCTACGAGCAGGGCTACCTCTCGCTGCAGGGCGACCACGGCGTCGTGTCGTTCCGCAACCTGAAGATCCGGCCGATCGCGCCGAAGTAGCTGCGGCCGGGGGCTGCGGCGCCGTGGCGCGTGGGTCGCCGCCTCAGGGCTTCGGCAGCTCGAAGTTCTCGATGTGCTCGGCTTCGCCCTCGGCGACCGTCACCGCGCGCTTCGTCCGGTCTGCGAACGCGGCTCGCGCGATCGGGTCACCACCTTCGCCGGCCGTGATCGAGAAGGCCTTGCCCGGCGGCACGCGCTGCGGCAGGCGGTAGCGCCCCTCGCCGTCGGTCGTCGCCTTGACCAGCTTCGGCATGGTCGTCACGCGGTCGTTCTTCACCACCGACTCCCGCAGCGTGAACGTGATCTCGATGCCGGCCATCGCCTTGCCCTGGCGCGTGACGATGCCGCGCACCACGGCGCCGGCCGCGAGCACCGTGTCGGCGAGCGCCTTCGTCTGCTTGTCGGCGACCTTGCCCGTGGTCTCGCCGGGCACGAAGTCCTCGTGCTCGATGCGGAGGCGGTACTCGGCGGCAGCCAGGTGCGGCAGCGCGTAGCGGCCGTCCGCGTCGGTCGTCACCGTCTTCAGGGATTGTCTCGGCACGAACACCGCATCCATCATCGCCGCGAACGGGTTGTCGCCGCCGCCCATCGCGTCGGGAGCCTCGGTGCTCACCTTGGCGCCGCTGACCGGCTTGCCGTCGGGGCCGACGATACGGCCGGTCAGCGTGCCGCCGAGGTCGAGCCTGACCGTGATCTTCGGCGGCTGGTTCGCCGGCAGCTCGAAGCGGTCGCTGAGCGTCTTCGCGTGCAGGTCGTCCTCGACCAGCAGGCGGAACGTGCCGACCGGCAGGTCTTCGAGTGGCGCGTAGTCGCCGTCGAAATCCTTCGGCGTGAGGTCGCGCGGTTGCGCCTCGGGGACGCGGCCGAGCCGAACGGCGTGGTCGTGTTCGCGCACCAGCTCGACGTGCGCGCTCTGCACGGGGCCGCCCTTGTGGTCGGTGATCCTGAGCTTGACGGTCGTGACCTTGCCGCGCGGTGCGTCCTGCGCGGCCGCCTGCGGCGCGACGGCAAGGATGATCGCGGCAAGGTCGAGGCAGCGCCGTTTCCCGTTCATGCTGGCAGCATAGCTGCCCGCCGAGGCCCGGTAACCGTCAGCAGCGCGGCGCCCAGGCGGCCTCGAGGGCGGCGGCGGTGATGCCGTCGTGCGAGGCGTGCCAGACCGGCTGGCCGTTCTCGAACAGGATCGCCTGCGGCGATTCGTGCCGTACACCGCAGCGTTCGGCGATGCCGCGGGCGGTCGCCCGTTCGGCGACGACGTTGACGAACAGCGTCGGCACGTCGGGGTGGTCGACGCAGAACATCGAATACTCGGCGCGCGCCATGCCGCTGATCGGACAGATCGGCGAGTGCTTGAACAGCAGCACGCGCGGGTGCGCGGCGAGCGCCTGTTCGTAGGCGTCGAGGGAGCGGAGCGTGGTCTCGGTCATGGGTTGCCCGGTTGGGCTGCGCTCAAGGAAGGATGCG
>CAYMRG010000014.1:0-15064 GCA_964392555.1 uncultured candidatus Brocadiaceae bacterium | reverse complement strand
CGACGCCGACCTGGGCATTGAGCTGCTCGTCGAGCCACGCCGGATCGTCGATGCCGTCGAACTTGCAGTCGAGGATCCAGTTGCCGTTGTCGGTGACGAACGGCTGGCCGTCGCGTTCGCGGCGCGTCGGTTTGCAGCCGAACGCGGCGAGCCGCCGTTCGGTCTGGCGCCAGCCGAGCGGCACGACCTCGACCGGCAACGCGAACGCCTTGCCGAGCACCGGCACGAGCTTCTTGTCGTCGACGACGACGATGAGTTCCTTGGCCGCCGCGGCGACGATGCGTTCGCGCAGGTGCGCGCCGCCGCCGCCCTTGATCAGGTTCTTCTGCGGATCGATCTCGTCGGCGCCGTCGATCGCGAGGTCGAGGCGGTCGACCTCGTCGAGCGTGATCAGCTTCAGGCCCGCGGCCTGCGCCGCATCGGCCGTCGACTTGCTGGTCGGCACGCCTGCGAACTCGAGGCCCTCGTCGCGCGCGCGTTCCGCCAGTCGCTCGATGGCGAAGGCGAACGTCGAGCCGGTGCCCAGCCCGACCTTCATGCCGGTCTGGACGAGGTCGGCGGCGGCGCGGGCAGCGGCGCGTTTCGCGGCGTTGGCGTCGGTCATGGCCGCAGAGTAGCGGGCGAGGGCGGGTGCAGGAGCACAATCATCCGGAAGTCGCGCGGCTCGCGGACGGCGTGTTCGCGCCGGGCCGACGCAGCCATTCCATGACCGGCTCGCCGAGCTTCAGGTTGACGTCGCGCTGCGGGAACGCGATCTCGATGCCGGCCGCGGCGAACGCCCGGTCGATGCCCTGCAGCAGCTCGGTCAGCCACGGCACCTCGAGCGTGTTCTGGTCGACGTAGACGCGCAGGGAGAGGTTCAGCGTGCTGTCGCCGAACGACGTGAACACCGGCTCGACCGGCGGGTCCTTCAGCACGAAGCGTGACGAGCGGGCCACCTCGGTGAGCAGCGCGAGCGCCTTCGCGGTGTCGGTGCCGTAGGCGACGCCGACCGGGATCGTCCAGCGCACGATCGAATCGGTCAGCGTCCAGTTGACGAACGAGCTGGTGACGAATTCGCGGTTCGGCACGACCAGCTCCTTGCGGTCGAAATCCTGGATCGTCGTCGCGCGGATGCGGATCCGCGTGACGCGGCCGTTGACGTTGCCGACCGTGACCAGATCGCCGACGCGGACCGGCTGCTCGAACAGCAGGATCAGGCCGCTGACGAAGTTGGCGAAGATCTCCTGCAGGCCGAAGCCGAGGCCGACCGACACCGCGGCGAACAGCCACTGCACCTTCGACCAGCCGACGTCGATCGTCGCGAACGCGATGCCGAGGCCGAGGAAGAAGCAGAAGTAGGTGGTCAGCGTCTTGATCGCGGCGCGTTCGCCGGCCTGCATGCGCAGCCGCTGCAGCACCAGCAGTTCGAGCAGCGCCGGCAGGTTGCGCGCGGCGACGAACGCGGCGAGCAGGATGAAGACGCCGAGCAGCAGGTCGGCGAGCGTGACGATCTCCGGCGCCGCGGCGGTGCCGCTGTCCCACAGCGTCACGTTGCGCAGCGCGCCGAGCGCGGGCAGCACGTCGACCCAGATCTGGTAGGCCGCGAACGCGACCGCGATGACGATCGCGCCGCGCAGCAGCGTCTGCGTCTGGCGCGCCAGCGACTGCGGATCGATCGCCGCGTTCTCCTCCTCGACGATCGGCGCGCCCTCGCCGCTGCCACCGGCACCGCCGCCGGCCTGCGCGGCGGCGAGCCGCTCCTTGGTGCGGCGGATCTGCAGGCGGCGCCGTTCGAGCGCGAGGCCGCGCAGGATCAGCGCGTGCACCAGCACGCCGAGCAGCACCGCCGCGGCGGTCGTCTGCAGCCGCCGCGCGAGCTGCAGCGCGGTGTACTGGTAGCCGAGCACGACCATCGCCGTCAGCACGATCGGCACGCCGACGCCGAGCAGGAACCACAGCCGGCGGAAGCGGTAGACCGCGGTCTGTTCGCTGCCGACGCTGGCGCCGACGATGCCGGTGGTGGGGTGCAGCAGCCGCCAGAACACGACCGTCAGCAGCGCGAGCTGCGCGAGCAGCAGCACCGCGCCGAGCGAGCCGAGCCAGCGGTCGTCGCTGGCGACCTCGAGCGTGCCGACGGCGAACGCGAACGGCACCGCGAGCAGCAGCAGCGGGATCGCGCGCCGCAGCCGCACCAGCGTCGTCGACTGCCAGCGGAAGTGCGCCTCGGCGAGGCCCTTCGGCCGCGTCACCGCGCGCAGCGCCAGCACCAGGAACAGCGCGATCGCGGTCTGGTAGAGGCCGGCACCGATCGCCTTGTCGAACTCCGCGGTCGGCTCGGCGGCGGTCAGGCACCAGCCGAGCAGCGCCGCGACCGCGGGCAGCGGCACCGCCAGCAGCGCGCTGTCGAGCAGCGCCAGGACGGTCGGCGCGTAGGCGACGTTGCTGCCCTTCAACGCCTGCTCGCCGTGCGCCGCCAGCCGCCGCAGCAGCAGGAAGCGTGCGCCGAACAGCAGCGCCGCGACCAGCAGCGCCAGCAGCGGCCAGATCTGCGCGGCCATCGTCGCGTAGGTGGTCGTCGCGGCGCGGCGCCACGAGGTGTCGCGGACCAGCCACGCGACGCCTTCGCCGGCGGCGGTGAGGTCGAGGTGCCACAGCGGCTCGGCGCTGCGCATGCCGAGCGCCCGTTCGGTGACGAACGTGCGGTAGGTCGTCAGCAGGTCGGCGAGCGAGCGTTCGGTGCCGGCGACGTCGAGCTGCGTGGTCAGCAGCGCCGAATAGCCGGTCGCCAGCTGTGTCAGCAGGTCGAGCCGCACCGCGCGCAGACGGCGCGCCTCGGTGAGCACGTCCGGCGGCAGCGCGTCGGCGGTCGCGGCGCCGCCCAGCTCGCGCTGCAGCCAGGCGTCGGGGTCCTCGACGAGCCGCGCGCGGCGTTCCTCGAACTCGAGGCTGTTGAACTGGGCGGTCGCCTCGCGTTCGCTGCGGTCGCGGGTGCGCTGCTGCGTCTGCCGGCTGACGGTCGCCAGCGAGGCGCGGCGTTGCCGCAGCAGCGCGCCGACCATGTCGCTCGCGCCGGCGAGCTGCGCCTTCTTCTTGACCTCCTGGAAGTCCTGCGTGTAGCGCTGCAGCTCGGCGTCGCGGTCGGTCTTCTCGCGCTCGACCTGCTCGCGGTGCTCGACCATCTGCGACAGCTTGGCCGCGAGCTCGATGTTGCCCTCGGCGAGCTTCTTGATGCGCTCGTCGCTGGCGATCGCCTGCTGGCGCGCCTCCTGCTCGGCGCGCGCCGCGGCCGCCGCCCGCGCCGGCTGGACGACGGCGAGCCACGCGTCGGCGGCGGCCTTGGCGACCGCCAGGCGTCGCGCGGCCAGATCGCGCTCGGTGCGCTGCAGGTCGGCTTCGGCGTCGTAGGCCTGCAATTCGGCGGTGAACGCGTCGAGCTGCGCCTGCAGGTGCGCGCGTTCGGCGGCCTGCGCCAGGCGGCGCGCGGCGAGCAACCGCGGGTCGACGTCGGGCGCTTCGGCGGGGATCGGCGCCAGCGCGTCGAGCCGCTGGCGCACATCGGCCTGCAGCTTGGGGATCGCGGCGCGACGTTCGGAGCGGCGCGCGGTCTCCTGGTCGAGGTCCGTACCGGCCTTGGTCGCGTCGGTCTGCTCGCGCTGCGCCGCCGCGAGCCCCTGCTCGAGTTCGGCCAACGGCAGCTCCGGCGACGGCGGGCCGGCCTTGGCGTCGGCGAGCCGCTTCAGGTCCGCGGTCCGCTGGGCCAGTCGTTCCGGGGCGGCCGCAGTCGCTGCGGCGAACTGCTGCCGCGCCGCGACGTCCTGGTCGCGCTGGCGCGCCGACTCGACCGCCTTGCCGAGCAGTTCGACCAGCGGCGCCTTGACGTCGGCCGACAGCGCCGTGTCCGCCTGCGCGGCGTCGAGGCGGGCCTGCAGGGCCGCGGTCGCCAGTTCGTCGGCCTGCTGCGGCGCCTTCGGCGCGTCCTGCGCCAGGCCGACCGGCGCCACGCCGAACAGCAGGCAGAGGACGGTCAGCAGGCGGAGCATCGGATCGGCGACCATACCCGCGCCGTCGCCCCACCGGCAGGGAAACACGAAGGTGGGAGAGCCCCCGCCGGCTACGCTCTGCGCGCCGCCCGGGTGCGGCGCGCCGCCATGGCCGAACGACCGCGCCTCCGCCACACCACGCAGATCGGCTACGCCACGGCCGACGTCGGGCTCAACCTCGTCGAGACCGCGGTCCGCATCTACCTGCTGATCTTCTACACCGACGAGGTCGGTCTGCGTTCGGGCCTGGCCGGCCTGGCGCTCGGCCTCGGGCTGATCCTCGACGCCATCGCCGATCCGGTCATGGGCGCGATCAGCGACCGGACGCGCCACCGCTTCGGCGGCCGCCGCTTCTACCTGCCGTGGGGCGGCATCCTGCTGGCGCTCGGCGCCCTGGCGGTGTTCTGGCCACCGCCGCTGGCGTCGCAGACGGCGAAGTTCGGCTGGCTGCTGTTCGCTTACTGCTTCCTCAACGTCGGCATGACGGTGCTCGCGGTGCCGTTCACGGCGATGGCCGGCGAGATGACCGAGGATCCGCACGAGCGCGCGATCGTGTTCGGCTGGCGGTTCGCGTTCGCCAACGTCGGCGCGATCGCCGCCGCCGGGTTGCCCGCGGTGTTCCTCGCCGGGGGCCAGCGCAACGCCAAGGTCATGCACGAGGTCGGCGCCGTCGCGGCCGTCGTCGTCGTCGCGAGTGCCTTGTGCAGCTGGTGGACGACGCGGCGGGTGCAGTTCCTGCATCCGCCCCTGCAGCACGAACCGTTCTTCGGCTCGTTCGCGGTGGCGCTGCGCGATCGCACGTTCCGCGTGCTGCTCGCGGTCTACGTCGTCGCGACCATCGGCATCGGCATCAACGCCGCCGCGGCGCTCTACTACTACCAGTACCGGTTGCAGATGAGCGAGCCGGAGATCCAGGGGCTGCTGGTCGTGTTCATGGCGATGTTCACGCTGTCGATCCTCGGCTGGGTCGCGGCGGAGCGGCGCTGGGGCAAGCTGGGGCCGATGGTGGTCGGCGCGCTGGTGCTCGGCGTCGGCACGTCGGCGCTCTACCTGGCGATGACCCCGGGCCACTTCGGGTTCGTGCTCGGCGTCGGCGGCGTCGGCCTCGGTCTGACGGTCGGCTGCGTCGTGCTGATCGAGGCGATGCTCACCGACGTCATCGACCACGATCGCGTGCGGACGCGGCGGCTGCGCTCGGGGCTGTTCTTCGGCGTCTGGCGGTTCGCCTCCAAGCTCGCGCGCGCGATCGGGCTCGGGCTGGTCGCGCTGGTGCTCGAGGTGGTGGGCTTCGTGCCGCGCCAGGCGGAGCAGGCCGAGCAGGTCGGCACGGCGCTGGCCTGGCTGTTCGGGCCCGGCGTCGGCGGTTTCTTCGTCGCCGCGGGCGTGATCCTGTGGCGCTACCGCTTCGACGCGGCGAAGCAGGCCCAGGTGCGGCGGATCCTGGCGCGCCGCGCCGAACGGACCGAGCGCACCGGTTGACGTGCTGACGCGGTGTGGTTCACTGGCGTCTCCGTGACCCGGAGGTGACCGTGCGCACACTCGTTGGTCTCCAGCTGCTGTGGGTCGTCGGCGGCCTCGCCGCCCAATCGCCGTTGATGATGCCGTTCGCCTCCAATAGCGGGCTGGTGGCGAGCGGTGCCCAGGTGTTCTTCGACCTCGACGTGGTGGCGCCGGGTGGGGTCTCGCTGCACGCGCTCGACGTCAACAGCAGCAGCGCGCCCGGCACGTTCGGCAGCGTCGAGGTCTGGGTCGGGCCGGCGACCTACGTCGGCAGCGAGCAGAACGCCGCGGCGTGGACGCTCGCGGTCAGCGGCGTCGTCGTGTCGGCCGGCACCGACCAGCCGTCGCACGTCTGCCTCGGCACGTCCTTGTTCCTGACGCCCGGCAGCCACGGCGTGGCGCTGCGGCACGTCGGCGTCGGCCTGCGCTACACGCTGAGCACCGGCACCAACAACACCGGCACGACCGCCGAACTGCACCTCACCGCCGGCGCGAGCCAGTCGGTCGCGTTCGGCAGCGCGCCGATCGCCGGGCGCGTCGTCAACGGCAACCTCTACTACGACCTCGGCGTGGTGCCGGCGCGGCCGTGCGCCGCGGTCGCGAGCAACGGGCTCGGCTGCTACGAAGGCGCGGATTCGTGGTACGAGGCGTTCGCCGGCCTGGCGAACCTCGACCTCGCCGGCACACCGACCGCGGCCTACGGCGTCGTGGCCACGCCCGCGGGGCCGAACAGCGTCACGCTCACCGCCGGGCCGTGTGCCTGGTACGCGCCGACCGGCAGCCAGGTGCATGCCAATGCGTCGCCGACGTTGGCGGTCACCGACGACACGATGGCCGAGGCGTTCGTGTTGCCGTTCGCGTTCCCGTTCCCGGGCGGCAGCACCAGCGTGCTGCACGCGTGCGCCAACGGCTACCTGGTGCTCGGCGCGACCACGGCGACGACCAGCGACTTCACGCCGACCGCGACCGAACTGCTCGCGCAGGCGCCGCGTCTGTGTCCGCTGTGGGCCGACCTGCACGCCGGCGTCAATGCGACGGTGCATCCGGCGAGCGGGCTCTACTACGACGTCGATCCTGCCGGGCAGATCGTGTACGTGACGTGGCTCGACGTCGCCGACCGGCGCGGCGGCGTGCCGGCGGCCGGCGCGACGACCGTCAACGTGCAGTGCGCGCTGCATGCCGGCGGCGCCGTCGAGTTCCGCTATGGCGCGATCGTGCCGCGCATCGGCGGCACCGGCGCGGTGGTGGTGGGCGCGAGCAAGGGCAGCCTGCTTGGCACCGCGTCGCACGATGCCGGGCCGCACGATCTGTCGGCGGGACCGCACGGCATCGTCGGCCCGGATCGCGAACCGCTGGCACTCGCCGCGGGCCTGCCGCGGCTCGGCGCGACCCTGACGCTGGCGGTGACCGGCGTGCCACCGGTCGTGCCGGTCGGGTTCGTGTTCGCCGGCGACCAGCCGCTCGCCGGCATCGACCTCGGCTTCCTCGGGGCGCCCGGCTGCCGCGCCTACTCGAATGCGAACCTCGGCGCGCTGTCGCTGCCGGTCGCGGCGGGCGCGGGCTCGCTGGCGATCTCGATTCCGAACGTGTCGGCGCTGGTCGGCGTGACGCTGGTATCGCAGGCGGTCGCCTTCGCGCTCGACAACCCCTTGAACCTGGTGACGTCGAACGGTCTGACCTGGACGATCGGCAACTGACGTGCACCGCGCCGCCTTCGCCAGCCTCACGCTCGTGACCGCGTGCGCCACCGCGCCGCGCCCCGATTTGCTCGTCGCCGATTTCGAAACGGGTGACTACGGCACGTGGACCGCGCGCGGCGCGGCGATGGGCACCGGTCCGGCGCAGGGCACGCTGCCGGGGCAGATGGCGGTGTCGGGGTTCGCCGGCCATGGCCTGGTCGATACGTTCGCCGGCGGCGACGGCTCGACCGGCACGCTCGAGTCGCCGCCGTTCCGCATCGAGCGGTCGTGGCTGCACTTCCTGATCGGCGGCGGCAAGGATCCCGAACGGCTCGCGCTGCAGCTGCTCGTCGACGGCGCGGTGGTCCGCGCGGCGACCGGCGGCAACGACCGGCCCGGTGGCAGCGAGGCGCTCGCGCCGGCGGCGTGGGACGTCGCCGAGTTCGTCGGCCGCACCGCGGTGTTGCGCGTCCTCGACACGGCGACCGGCGGCTGGGGGCATCTCAATGTCGATCAGATCGTGCAGAGCGATCGCCGCCCGCCGCAGCTCCGGCGCGACGTCGAGCGGACGTTCGCGGTCGATCGACAGTACCTGCTGCTGCCGATCCGCAACGGCGCGCCGAAGCGCCGCGTCACGCTGCTGGTCGACGGCCATGTCGAGGTCGACAACGCGATCGAACTCGCCGACGCCGCGCCCGACTGGCAGGCGGTGATCGACGTCGGCGCGTGGCGCGGTCGGGCGGTGACGCTGCGCGTCGACCAACTGATGGACGATTCGCGGGCGCTGGCGCAGATGCGGCTCGCCGACGCGATCCCCGGCGCCGAACCGCTCTACGGCGAGCCGCTGCGCGCGCAGCTGCACTTCTCGCCGCGCCGCGGCTGGACCAACGACCCCAACGGCCTGGTCTGGTTCGCCGGCGAATACCACCTGTTCTTCCAGCACAATCCGTACGGCTGGTCGTGGGGCAACATGCACTGGGGCCACGCGGTGAGCCCGGACCTGGTGCACTGGCGCGAGCTCGGCGAAGCGCTCGCGCCCGATCGGCTCGGCACGATCTACAGCGGCAGCGCGGTCGTCGACGCGACGAACAGCAGCGGGCTCGGCACGCGCGACCGGCCGCCGCTGGTGCTGGTCTACACGGCCGCCGGTGAGCCGTTCGTGCAGTGCCTCGCCGCGAGCACCGACGGACGGACGTTCACGAAGTTCGGCGCCAACCCGGTGCTCGGCAACGTCACGGCCGAGAACCGCGACCCGCGCGTCTTCTGGCACGCGCCGACGCGGCGCTGGGTGATGGCGCTCTACGTCGCACGCGAGCGGCGCCACACGGTGCACCTGTTCACGTCGCCGGACCTGCGCACGTGGACCTTCGCCAGCGAGGTCGCGGGCGACGTCGGCGGCGGCTACCTGTTCGAGTGTCCGGATCTGTTCGCGCTGCCGCTCGACGGCGACCCGCAGCAGACGAAGTGGGTGTTGACCGCTGCCGACGGCCAGTACGCGGTCGGCGCGTTCGACGGCACGCGCTTCACGCCCGAACGAGCGCACCTGCGCGGCATCGACGGCCGCGGCTGGTACGCCGCGCAGACGTTCGCCGGCGGGCCGCCGGGCGACGCGCGCCGCGTGCAGATCGGCTGGCTGCAGACCGAGACGCGTGGCATGCCGTTCAACCAGGCGATGTCGCTGCCGTTCGAGTTGTCGCTGCGCAGCACGCCCGACGGGCCGCGGCTCCGGCGCACGCCGGTGCGCGAACTCGAGGCCTTGCGGCAGCGCACGCTGTGGCAGGGGGCGCTCGACCTCGCCGACGGCGGCGCCGCGCCGTTCGACGGGCTGACCGCGGAGCTGGTCGAACTGCGCGCCGACTTCGCGCCCGACGCCGCGGCGCGCGTCGCGTTCACCGTGCGCGGCATCGCGATCGTCTACGACGCGGCGCACCAGGAACTCGCCGTCGGCGACCTGCGCGTGCCCGCGCCGTTGCAGGACGGGCGCCAGCGGCTCGTCGTCTACTGCGACCGTACTGCGCTCGAGGTGCTCGCCAGCGACGGCCTCGTCTACGTGCCGCTGCCGTGCACGCCGGCGGCGGACGACCGCGGGCTCGCGCTGCGCGTCCGCGGCGGCGGCGCGTCGTTCGCGGCGCTCGCGGCCTATTCCCTGGCGTCGATCTGGCCGAAGTAGCGCGGCGTCATTCCTGCGGCAGGCCCTTCGCCGCGATCTCGCCGAGCGTCGCGATCCAGGCGACCTCGGCGCACGGCACGCGCAGGCGATCGTGCTGCTTCCAGACGCCGAACTTCGCCGCCTGCTCGAGGAAGTCGCGCTTCGACGCCTTGCCCTCGCCGGCCTCGTGCACCGCGACATCGACGAGGTGCACATGGTCGTCGTCGATCGTGTGGCAGCGGCCGACGTAGAGTCGCGGCCCGTGCGTGTCGACGGCGACCGTGATGCCGTGCAGGTCGTGGTGGTCGGGGTGGGGTCGGATCGGCTTCATCGCGCGCCATCGTAGCCCGCACTTCGCACCAGGCGCCGCGCCCGAGACTTCGATTTCGTCGTCCGGCAAGGAAGGCGACCCGAAGCACCCGGAGCCGGAACCTTCACCCACCGAGCAGCGAAGCAACCCACCCCCCGTGCGCGCCGATTTCGTCGTCCTGCAAGGAAGGCGACCCGAAGCCGCGCGGAGGCGGGGCCTTCGCCCCGCCGAGCACGCTTCGGGTCGCCTGACGCCGCAGGACGGCGAAAGCGGCGCGCTCGGACGTTACGGCGCTAGCGCGCGCTTCTTCGGATTCGCCAGGATCCGCACGACGTTGAGGTGCTCGAGGTTCGCTAGCACGACGTCCGGCGCGACGCCGTAGTCGATCAGGCTCGCGATCTCGTCGACGTCGGCGGCCTCGACGCGATCGACCATGTCGAGGCACTTGGCGTGCGAGCCGAACAGGCCGCTCATGTGGAAGTACTTCTCGAACGACGCGTCGAGCACGTCGTCGAGCAGCTCCGGCGTGACCGCGTTGAGGTCGATGTTCTCGGCGTTCTGCAGGAACGGCACCGAGCAGATGTGCGCCGACGCGAGGCTCAGCGAGCCCTGCAGGTAGCGCTTCATCGGCGCGCGGACGAGGTCGTGGACCTCGTCGTCGTCCTCGCCGACGAACGTGTGCAGCATCAGCGTCACGGTGCCGCGGCCCGGGTGACCGGCGGCGCGCCACGCCTCGCGGTAGATCGCGACCTTCTCGGCGAGGCCGTCGAGCGTCTGACCGAGCAGGTGGGTGAGGATGTTCGCGCCGAGGCGGCCGGCCTGGCGGAACGTCTCGGGGTTGCCGGCGACCGTGATCCAGATCGGCACGTCCTTCTGCACCGGCCGCGGCAGCGTGCGGATCTCGATCTCCTCGCCTTGCGGGTTCTTCACGCGGTGCGGTTCGCCGCGCCACAGCTTGCGCAGGGTCGCGATGCCGTTCTCGAACACCTCCTTGCGGCGGTCGAACTTCGCCTGGCTGTCGCCGATGACGAAGTCGTTGGGCACCCAGCCGCACGCGACGCCGATGCCGACGCGGCCGTCGGACAGGTTGTCGACCACGGACCATTCCTCGGCGACGCGGATCGGATCGTGCAGCGGCAGCACGACGCTCCCCGAGCAGAGCTGCACGCGCTGCGTCGTCGCCGCGAGCGCCGCGCACAGCAGCGACGGGTTCGGCGACAGGCCGCCGAAGCTGTGGAAGTGGCGTTCCGGCGTCCACAGCCGCACGAAGCCGTTGCGATCGGCCCACTGTGCGCTCTCGAGGATCAGGCGGTACTTGCCGCGGTCGTGGTCGGCGCTGTCCTGGTTGGCGAAGTAGTAGAGGCTGAACTGCATGGCGTGGGAACGAGCGAGCGGGCGCGGAGTTGCGTTCGGCAGAAGCCTACGTTGCGGCGGCGCGCCATGCGGCGCGGGTAGCTCGGACAGAGTGCGTAGGACCCGCTCCGGCCTTGGGCCCGGCGGCGTCTACAGCATGTGGCCGGCCAGCAGCCAGAACGCGACGTTGAAGTAGATGATGAGGCCGCTGACGTCGACCAGCGTCGCGACGAACGGCGCGGAGGCACTGGCCGGATCGAGCCCGAGCTTGCGCAGGAGGAACGGCAGCATCGCGCCGATCACCGAGCCCCAGGCGACGATGCCGAGCACGCTGAGGCCGACCACGGCGGCGATGCGGAACCAATGCTCGCCGTAGCTGCCGAACAGCCCCTGCCAGGCGCCGATGCGCAGCAGGCCGAGCACGCCGAGGAACGCGCCGAGCAGCAGGCCGATGCCGAGCTCGCGGGTCAGCACGCGGCGGACGTCGGCGAGCCGCACCTCGCCGAGCGCCATCGCGCGGATCACCAGCGTCGTCGCCTGCGAACCGCTGTTGCCGCCGGCGCTGACGATCAGCGGCACGAACACCGCGAGCACCACGGCCTTGCTGATCTCGTCCTCGTAGCGCGCCATCGCCGAGGTCGTCAGCATCTCGCTGACGAACAGCACCGCCAGCCAGCCGACGCGCTTCCGGACCATCGCGCCGATGCCGACCTGCAGGTAGGGCGCGCCGAGCACCTCGACGGCGCCCGCCTTCTGGATGTCCTCGGTGGTCTCCTCGCGCAGCACGTCGGCGACGTCGTCGAACGTGACGATGCCCTGCATGCGGCCGTCGGCGTCGAGCACCGGCACCGCGAGCAGGTCATGCTGCTGCAGCGTGCGGGCGACCGCCTCGCGGTCGGCGTCGTCGCGCACCGACACCATCGCCGTGCGCATCACGTCGCGGACCTTCTTGTCGCCGCCCGCGGCGAACAGCTCGTTCAGCGACACCACGCCGATCAGCCGGCGCTCGGCGTCGAGCACGTAGGCGTAGTAGATGGTCTCGAGCTGCCGGCCGGCCTGCTGGCGCAGGTAGCGGATCGCCTCGTCGACGGTGACGTCGGGCCGCAGGCGCGCATAGCGCGGGCTCATCAGGCCACCGGCGTCGTCCTCGGCGTAGGCGAGCAGCGCCGCGACCTCGGCGCGGGTGCGTTCGTCGAGCCGCGCCAGCAGCTCGCGCTGCAGGTCGGGCTCGAGCGCGCGGATGACGTTGGCGAGGTCGTCGGGCGGCAGCGCGCGCAGCCACGACGACCGTTCGCCGGCCGGCATGGCGACGATCAGCTCGGCCTGCTCCTTCGCCGCGCACTGCGCGAAGAACGCGTGGGCCGCTTGCATCGGCAGGTCGCGGAGCCCTTCGGCGCGTTCGTCCGGCGACAGCACGGGCCAGGCGTCGCGCAGGTCGTCACTGGTGAGTCGTTCGTCGGCCATGTGATCCGGAGCGCGGAAGCGACGCGACGCGATCATGCCGAGTGCGCCGCGCGTGGGCCACATGCTCGACGACCCGACCGCGAGGGGGAGCTGGGCGTCGATCGCGATCGGCGGCATGATGGCGGCGCCGCCACCTGTCGCCCATGCCCGTGCCGCGCTGCCCGGTCGCCGTCGTCGCCTTCTCCGGCCTGCTGGTCGCCCAGCAGCACTGGGCGTTCGTCGCCCCGGTGCGGCCGCCGGTGCCGGCGGTCCGGGCCGTCGACTGGCCGCGCAACGCCGTCGACCGGTTCGTGCTCGCGCGGCTCGAGAGCGAAGGGTTGGCGCCGTCCGCGGCGGCGACGCGCGCGGAGCTGCTGCGCCGCGTCACGTTCGACCTGACCGGCCTGCCGCCGACGCCCGCCGACCTCGCGGCGTTCCTGGCCGACCCGGCGCCGGACGCCTACGAACGGGTCGTCGACCGCCTGCTCGCCAGCCCTGCGGCAGCGGAGGAGTCGACGCGGCTGTGGCTCGACCTCGCGCGCTACGCCGACACGCACGGCATGCAACGCGACCAGGTCCGCGCGCTGTGGCGCTGGCGCGACTGGGTGCTCGATGCGTATGCGGCGGGCCTGCCGTTCGATCGCTTCGTCACCGAGCAGCTGGCCGGCGACCTGCTGGCCGACGCGACGCCGGCGCAACGGATCGCGAGCGGCTTCAACCGCTGCAACCCCACCTCGGACGAAGGCGGGTTGATCCCCGAGGAGTACCTGGCGCGCTACGCGATGGACCGCACCGACACGTTCGGCAAGGCGTTGCTCGGCCTGACGGTGGGTTGTGCGCAGTGCCACGACCACAAGTACGACCCGCTGACGCAGCGCGACTACTACCGGCTGTTCGCCTACTTCTCGTCGTTCGCCGAGGCCGGCAACGACGGCGGCGGGCTGGCGCCGGAACCGGCGGTGAGCGCGCCGCGGCCCGACGAAGCGGCCGAGCTGGCGCGCCGGCAGGCGGTCGTCGATCGGTGCCGCGCGGCGCTGGCCGCCGGCGCCGAGGGGTTCGCGGCCGATCGCGTGGCCTGGGAGCGAACGCAGCGCGCGGCGGTGGCCGCGCGCTGGCAACCACTGGCCATCGCCGGCGCCGCGCCCGGCAGCGGCGCGGACCACGGTTTCGCCAACCTCGACGACGGTTCGCTGCGCGCGCCCGGCGCCGTGCCGGTGCGCGACACCTACACGCTGTGCTGTCGCGGCGACTTCGGCGGCCTGCGGACCCTGCGGCTCGTCGCGCTGCCCGACGACGCGCTGCCCGAGCGCGGCCCCGGCCGCGCCGGCAACGGCAACTTCGTGCTGACCGAGGTCGAGCTGATGGTCGCCGGCGAGCGCGGCGTGGTGCGCGCGCCGTGGGCGCGGTGCGAAGCGCTCTACGAACAGGAGGGTCACCCGGCGCGGCTGGCGATCGACGGCGACGCGGCGACCGGCTGGGCCGTGCAGGGTCGCCACGAGCCGACGCCGCTGTGGCTCGAGCTCGCCGCGCCGCTGCCGGCCGGGACGACGCGCATCGACGTGCTGCTGCACCACGACAGCGTGCACGCCGAACACCTGCTCGGTCGCTTCGCGCTGGCCTGGACGACGGCGGCGCTCGACGACCTGCCCGCCGATCTGCGCGCGGCGCTCGAAGGCGTCGTGCCGGGCGACGCGACGACGGCCGACCAGCTCGGCGAACGGTTCCTGGAGGCGCGCGTGCCGGGTCGGCGTGCGGCGCGCGCCGAGCTCGCGACCGCCGAACGTGCGCTCGCCGACTACGCGGCGGCGCTGCCGCGCTGCATGGTCAGCGGTGACCTGCCGACGCCGCGCCCGGTGCACGTGCTGACGCGCGGTCGCTACGACCAGCCGGGCGAAGCCGTGACGCCGGGCACGCCGGCGTTCCTGCCGCCGCTGCCGGCCGGCGCCCTGGCCGACCGCCGCGCGCTCGCCGCCTGGCTGTTCGCGCCCGACCAGCCGCTGACCGCCCGCGTCGCGGTGAACCACGTCTGGCTGCGGCACTTCGGCCGCGGCCTGGTCGCGACGCCGCACGACTTCGGCACGCGCGGGGCCTGGCCCAGCCATCCCGAATTGCTCGACTGGCTCGCCTGCGAGTTCCGCGACTCGGGCTGGGACGAACGGCGCCTGCACCGGCTGCTGGTGACCTCGGCGACCTACCGGCAGAGCGCCCGGTGCACGGCCGACGCGCTGGCGCGCGACCCCGACAACGTGCTGCTGGCACGCGCCAGCCGCTGCCGGCTGCCGGCCGAAGCGATCCGCGACCAGGCGCTCGCGGTCGCGGGGCTGCTGGTGTGCGACGTCGGCGGCCCGAGCGTCAGGATCCCGCAGCCGCCCGGCATCTGGGAGCCGGTCGCGTTCCCCGGCAGCAACACCGAGCACTACGTCGCCGACACCGGCGACGCCGTCCACCGTCGCAGCCTCTACACGTTCTGGAAGCGCACGGCGCCGCCGCCGTTGCTCGTGACGCTCGACGCGCCGAGCCGCGAGCAGTGCGTCGTCGAGCGCCAGGTCACGAACACACCGCTGCAGGTGCTCGCCCTGTGGAACGACGAGGGCCTGCGCGAGGCGGC
>CAYMRG010000013.1:11995-22914 GCA_964392555.1 uncultured candidatus Brocadiaceae bacterium | reverse complement strand
CCGTTGGCGAGCGGGAGTAGTAGTCGCCCCTGGAGACAACAGCGTGCCTGCGGCCCCTTCTGGCGGCGCGTAGCGCCGCGCAACCTTTGGTTGCGGCCGCAGGACGCGCTGAGTCACCTGCGGCGATTCCCAGGATCGTACGTAAGCCGCATCGCTCCCGCGGGCTCCACAGCCGCGGAACCGAGCCATGCGCCATCCTTCCTGCCCCGTTCTCTGTCTGCTCGCCACGATCCTGCCGCCGCTCCGTGCGCAGGAACGCGTCGTCACCGCGGTCCCCATCGATCGCGCCATCGTCGGCCTGCAACCGGGCGATGACGGCAACCCGCTGGGCCTTGGCGCCGACTACCAGGTGCGCTTCCTCGCCGATCGCTTCGAGTTCAAGCCGGTGCTCGGCCGGGTCGCCCCGCACGACTTGCCGTTCACGCTCCAGGTCACCGAGGTCGGGCGTGGCCGGCTGGCACCGGTCGGACCGGCGCGCCGCGAGGAACGTTCGCTGCGCGTCGACTACGTGCGGCCCGAGCTGGTCGAACGGCTCGACATCCGCAGCGACGGGCTCGAGCAGAGTTTCGTGTTCGACCGCCTGCCGGCGGGCGACGGCGACCTGGTCGTGCGCGCGCGTTTCACCACGGAGCTGCGGCCCGGCGAGCGCGACGCCGCCGGTGGACTTTCGTTCACGTGGCCCGGCGCGGGGGGGCTGCGGATCGCGCCGGTCGTCGGCATCGCCGCCGACGGCGCGCGCTGCGCCGGCGACCTGCGCGTTCGCGGCGAGGAACTCGAGTTCGTCCTGCCGGCCGCCTTCGTCGCGACCGCTCGGCTGCCGCTGGTGCTCGATCCCCTGGTCGCGCCGGTGGTCACCGTTGCCTCGAACGCCGCCGACGAGAACCAGGTCGACGCCGCGCGCCTCGACCTCGCGTCACCGCGCACGGCCGTCGTCTACGTGCGTACGATCTCGGCGACCAACACCGACGTCTACGCCTCGTTCGTCGACGACTCCGGCAGCGTCGGCACCACGGTCGTCGCCGAGAGTTCGACGACCGTTTCCGGCGACAGCCCGCGCGTCGCCGCCTCGGACATCGCCGGCCGCTGGCTCGTCTGCTGGAACACCGGCAGCGACGTGCAGGGTCGCGTGCTGCTGCAGAACCAGCTCGGTGCCAGCGTGGCGGTCGCGACGACGTCGGCGACCGAGACCGGCGTGACGATCTGCGGCGGTTCCCGCGGGGGCAGCAGCCGGGTGCTCGTCGCCTGGCTCGATGACACCGGGGACGCGCTGCTCGCGCGCACGGTCGATCTGGCGGGGGCGACGCCGGCGGTCGGAACGGCGGTGACGCTCGTCACCGATGCGGCGCTGCTGACGCAGCTCGGCGCGCCGACCCTGCCGCCGACCAGCGACACCGCGGCGGCGCTGCTGACCTACACGGTGGTCGGCAACTTGCTGAACACGCGGTCGGTGCGCGCCGTCGAGCTGACGGGCGCGACCACCCCGGCGCTCGTCGGCAGCGGTTTCGCGATCTCCACCCTGGCCGGCACGAATGCGTCGGCGTCGGTCGTTGCCGGCAACGGTCGCGAATGGGTGGTTGCCTACCTGACCAGCAACTCGGTGGCCGGCCCCGGCGCGGTGTGCGTGGGGGTTCGGCGCGAAGGGGGCACCTTGATCACGGCGCCGCGGGAACTGGTGCCGCTCGGCACGGCGGTCAGCCAACTGGATGCTGCCTGGGCAGGTGACTCGGCGTGGATCGGCCTGACCCGCGGCAGCGGCACCAACCACGACATCCTGCTGGTCTCGGTCGACCCGCTGACGTGCGGCGACTGCGAGGGGCTGCTGTTCGTCGACCTCAGCGGCAACGGCGGCGACGTCGGCGTCACCGCGACGAGCAGTGGCAAGGGCGCGGTCGTCTGGTCGCCGATCGTCAGTGGCCAGGGCAACGTCGCGCTCGAACGGTTCACGGCGAGCGACGGCACCATCACGGCCCTCGGCAGCGGCACGTTCGGGGCGCACCTCGCGGCGACCTGTGCCCGCATCGGCCGCACGGACTTCGGCATCGAACTGCACGGTGCCGTTCCGAGCGTGCCGACGTTCGCGCTGCTGGCCGGCACGCGGCTCGATGCACCCTGCAGCGGCGGGGTGATCGTCCCGGACCTGTTCACCGGGTTCGTGGTGACCGCCGGCACCACCGGCGCCACCGGCGACCTGCGTCTGCAGTTCGCGATCCCCAACACCAGCCAGCTCGCGTCGACGTCGTTGTTCGCGCAGTTCGTCACGTTCGGCACGTCCTGCTTCGGCGTCGTCGACGTCAGCCCGGCGCTGCAGATCACGCTCAACTGAATCTCGGCTTCTCGGACCCTCGGAACCGCCATGCACCCGCTCCCCTCGCTCTTCCTCCTCGGTGTGGTCGCTGCCGCCGCTGTCGCGCAGGCGCCAACCGCCCCGGTAACCGTCGCCGGCGCTTCGGCCTCGATCGTCGCCGGCGCGCTCGGCACCAGCCACGACGGTGACGACGTCGTCGGCATCGGGCCCCGCTATCTTCTGCGCGCCCGTGCGGACGCGGTGGTGTTCACGCCGGTGTTAGGCAGTTCGGCCGAACGCTCGCTGCCGCTCGGCCTGCGCTTCGTCGCGGCGCGACGCGGGGAGCAGGTCGTGGCGACGCTGGAGCCGCGGCGCAGCGACTCGCCGCGCGATGTGGTGTTCGACCGCGGCGCCGTGCGCGAACGCTACGAGCTGCGCGCTGACGGCGTCGAGCAGACGTTCACGTTCGCGACGGCGCCCGCCGGCGAAGGCGATCTCGTGGTGCGGCTCGCCGTCGACGCAGTGGTCGCGGGGCAGGTCGGCGCCGCGGGCGGCATCGACTTCACCGAGCGCGGCGCGGGCGTGCACTATGGCGCGCTGGTCGGCGTCGATGCCGGTGGGCGGACCGCCGCCGGGCGGGTGACGCTTTGCGAAGGCGGCCTCGAACTCACGCTGCCTGCCGCGTTCGTCGCGACCGCGACCTTCCCGCTGACCTTCGATCCGCTGCTCGGCACGTCCGGCCTGCTCAACAGCACGGCTGACGACGGCCAGCCTGCCGTCGGCGTCAGCGCCAATCCGGCGCGCTGGCTGGTGGTCTGGCGGCGCACGGTCGCGCTCGGCGAAGGCCAGCTCGTCGCGCAGCTGGTCGACAACAACCTCGCCGTCGGCACGCCGTCCTTGCTCGACGCAACCCCCGGCACCGACGTCGCGGCGCCGCAGGTCGTGACGGTGGGGGGGACCGGCGACTTCGTCGTCCTGTGGCGGCGCGGGGTCGGGTTGTTCGGCCCTCCGACCGCGCTGGTGGGCCGCGTCGTACCGGCCAATGGCGGTGGGATCGGCCTGATGACCAGCTTCTCCTCGTCCTCCGCGCCGATTTTCGCGTTCGCCGCCGGCAATCCCGCCGGTGCGTCGACGACGTTGCCGCTGGTCTTCATCGGCAGCAGCGAGTTGGTCGGCTCCATCGGTTTGCAGGTGACAGGCACGACCTTGCTCCTGACCAGCCAGACCTTCGTGCACGGCGGGTCGCTGGGGAACGAACGCCACGTCGCGCTGACCTCGAGCGGCGGAGGCGGCCGCTGGGTCGTGGTCTGGACCTCCGATCCGGCAAGCGGCCTCAACCTGAGGGCCCGAGCGATCGATGCGTCCGGTGCGCCACTCGGCCCGGCGACCACGTTGGGCGCGGCGGTGTCCTTGCGCACCCAGCCCTCGGTCGACGGCGACGGCTCGCAGTTCGTCGTGACCTGGCTCGAGAACGGCGCGCTGCAGGCGCAGGGTGGCACGTTGCAGGGGGCGCCGGGCAGCCTCGTGCCGGTCCTGCAGGGTGCCCCGGCCGCGGTGCCGAGCGGCGCCGGCGCGGTGGTCCGGAACGGCGACCTGGTCTTCACCGGCACCGACTACGTCGCCGCCTGGGCTGACGGCGCCAATCCGTTCGCTACCGACGCGCATGCCGTGGTCCTGCGCGGCGATCCGCTCGGCTTCGCCGACGTCCTGCCGCTGGTCGGTCCGCCGCGGGCGGGCGGCTACTCGCGTCGCGGCGCGCCACGGCTCGCCGCGCGCGGTCCGCTGTTGCCCGGCGACGTGACCGTCCTCGCCGTGTGGGAGGAGGGGCAGGGCTCGCTGCCGTTCGAACGCGACGTGGTCGGCCAGTTCCTGCAGACGATGGGGGCTGGTGGGCCGGTGACGACGCTGGCGCCCGCCTGCGGCGCCGGCGGTACGGCGGGCGCCGCGGGACCGTGCGCGATCGGCAACGCCAACTTCGCCTTCACCCTCGCCGGCGCCGACCCGACGACGCCGCTGACGCTGCTGAGCCTCGCGCTGACGCCTTCGATCGTCCCGTGCGGGACGTGCTCGCTGCTGCCCGGGCTCGTCCTCGAGGCCCACCCGCTCACCGCCGGCGCGGCGACCAGGCCGTTGCCGATCCCGCTCGACGTTGGCCTGCTCGGTCTGGCGATCCAGGCCCAGTGGCTACCGATGTTCGGCGCGCCCGGGCCGTGCCCGCTGTTCCCGTTCGTGTCGGCGAGTTCGATCGTGCAGGTGACGGTCGGGTCGTAGACCCAGCAGGAGAAATTCTTCCGGTCCGTCGGCCGCTGCGCGCGGCGTCGGTGTGGATGGGCGTGAGCGCCGCTTTCGGCGCGCAACTCCCGTCCCCATCACCTCGCGATGAAGCAATTCCGACCTGCGGTATTGCCGCTCGGCCTGTTGGCCGTGCTGCACGAACTCCTGCCTGCCCAGCAGACGAACGATTCCCCGACCCTGTCGCCCGACCGCGTCCACGCTGCGACCATGCAGTTCGCGGCGCTGCAGGAACTCGACGGCGAACTGGTCGGCGCCGGCCGCGACTACCGCGCGCGGTTCGACGCCGCCGGTGCCCAGTTCGTGCCGGCCTGCGGTGAAGCCGCGCCGACCGAGTATCCGGTGACGCTGCGCGGCGTCGCGTACGGCCGCGGCGTCGCGGACCTGCCGCTCGCCGAGATCGCGCCGAGCCACCGCGACCACACGGTCACGTTCGCCCACGGTGCGGTCGCCGAGACCTACGAGGTGCGCCACGAAGGGCTCGAGCAGTCGTTCGTGTTCGACGCACTGCCCGCCGGCGCCGGCGACCTGGTGGTCCGCGTGCACGTCGCGACCGCGCTCCCGGTGACCAGCGACGGCGCCGACGCGGTCACCTACGGCAACGAGTTCGGCGGCGTCCGCATCGCCGGCGTCGTCGGCATCGACGCCCGCGGCGCGCGCGTGGCCGGCAGCATCGACCGCGCCGGCGACACGCTGACGCTGCGCCTGCCGGCGGCGTTCGTCGACCACGCCGCGCTGCCGCTGGTGCTCGATCCACTGATCGGCAGCACGTTTCCCGTCTACGGCACCGGCCAGGACCTCGACCCATCGATCGCCTACGACGCCGACCTCGATCTCTACCTCGTGGTCTGGTGGCGCCGCTACTCGGCGCTCACGGGCGACATCTACGGCCAGTATGTCTTCCGCGTCCAGACCGGCGGCGCGGAGCTGAGCGGCAGTTCGGCGGTGTATCGCACCGGCTTCAACTCGCAGCGGGCGCGCGTCGCCGATTGCGCGCTGCGCAACGCGTTCGTCGTCGGCTGGCAGGAAGTGGTCGCGACGCCGCCGCTGCCGAGCTACCGCGATCTCTACGCGCGAGCCGTCACGCCGACCGTGTACAGCAGCGCCCTGAGCGTGACGCCGACGCCGCTGATCGACGCCCGTGCCCTCGAGCTCGCCGGCGAATCCGGCGGCAACGGCTACGTCACGGCCGGCTGCCTCACCGCGAACAACGCCTACCTGCGGCAGATCACCGTCAGCGCTGCGATCCAATTGTCGCTCGCCTCGCCGGTGCCGGTGACGGTCAGCGGCACGCCGGCGACGCTGCGCCTGCCGAAGAGCACCGGCGCCACGGGTCGCTACCTGGTCGCGACCCTGACGACTGCCGGCGCCGGTCGCATCCAGGCCTACACGGGCCTGACGGCGGTCGGCACCGCCCGCACCATCCCCGGTTCGAACGTGCAGGGCGTCGCGCTCGATGGCGACGGCAGCGATTGGACGGTCGCCTGGGCCGAGCTGGAATCCGGCAGCACGACGAGCCGCAACGTGCGCGCCTGTGCCTACCACTGGGATCCCGCGATCGGCAGCCTCGTGCAGAACGGCCTCGTCGACGTCGCCGCGACGGCCGGTGTCGACGAGGTGCTGCCGGCGGTCGCCGTCACCGGGCGCGCCGGCGTCGTCGCCTGGATCCAGGCGTCGGCGACCCGCGAACTGCGGATGCGCACGTTCACGCTCGGGACGTGCTGGGCGTGCGAACCGTCGCTGACGATCGCGACCAGCACCGCGGACCTGATCCCGGCGATCGCGTCGCAGCAGAGCGGCGCGGAGACGGCCGTGGGCAGCCGTCGCGACCTGCTGCTGGCCTGGCAGGCGGACAACGGCGTGGTGAGTCCGATCAGTGCCGCGCGCTGGACGCCGGCCGACGGCTCCTACACGGTCATCGGCGCGAGCTGCGGCGGGCTCACGGCCACCAACGCCGACGAGTGCGCGCGCAACGGTTCGGCGCTGCATCGTGCGCTGCTGCTGAACCCGCCGGCCGGCGCGAGCGGGTGGCTGATCGTCAGCACCGATCGCCGCGACGTGACCGGCTGCGGTTCGTGCGTGCTCGTTCCCGATCCGTGGAACGCCGTGATGTTCTCCGGTGTCACCGGCGCGTTCGGCGACCGCCTCGAGGTCGCGCTGCCGATCGCTGCGTCGACCTACCTGATCGGCTTCTCCTACTACCAGCAGTGGCTGGTCGCCGACGCGGTCTCGCCCGGCTGTTCGTTCTTCCCCTTCGACTTCTCCGACGCCCTCAAGGTCGTCATCCAGTGAGCACTGCCATGTCCTTCCCCACGTTCGCCACACTCTTCGCCCCGTTGGTGGCCGCGCTCGGCGCGGTCACCGCGAATGCCCAGATCGCCCCCGTGCCGGTGCCCGCGCCCGCCCGGGACATCGCCAGTCTGACCGTCGGCCACGGCCTCGAATCGCACGCCGACGGCCTGCTCGGCACCGGCAGCGACTACAGCGCGCGGTTCTCCGCGGACGGCCTGTCGTTCACGCCGGTGCTCGGCGGGGACGCGGCGCCGTGCCCGCCGCTGCGGCTCGCGTTCGCCAGCGCGCGCCACGGCGCCACAGCGCTCCCTGCGGCCGACGTCGTCGCGCCGCAGGCGGACGGCGACACCGCCGTCTATGCGCGCTCGGCCGCGTTGCGCGAACGCTACGAGCTGCGCGATCGCGGCGTCGAGCAGTCGTTCGTCTTCAGCGAACTGCCGGGCCGCGGCGACCTGGTCGTGCGCTGTCGGCTCGACGGGCTCGGCAGCACGCCGACCGTCGCCGGCGACGGCGGCCTCGACTTCTGGCACGATGGCCGCCGGCTCGCCCACCTCGGTGGCGTGACCGGCATCGACGCGCACGGCGCCACCGTCGCCGGCCAGCTGCACGCCGAGGGCGAATGGCTCGAACTGACGCTGCCGGCGGCCTTCGTCGACCGCGCGGCGCTGCCGCTCGTGCTCGACCCGTTCCTGACCGCCAGCGGGCTCAACGTGTCGGCGAGTTCGGGCTCGTTCGACCACGCGCCGGACGTCTGCTACGACGCGGTCGGGCAGCGCTGGCTGTTCGTCTGGCAACGCGACGTCAGCCTGGTCCAGTCCGATCTGATGCTGCGCACGTGGAGCGCGTCGGCGGGCTACGGCACGCTGACGACGATGGTGGGGGCCAGCGGCCTGGTCAACACGAAGCCGAAGATCGCCTACCACACCGGGATCGCGCGCAGCCTGGTCGTGTTCCAGCAGCAGACCTCGGCACTCGCGCCGGCGAGCGTGCAGGGCATCGTCATCGAGGCGAACCTGGCGCGGACCGCGGCCATCAACATGGGCGTGCCGGTCGGCAGCTGCACCGACCCGGACGTCTCGGGGGATCCGACCGGTTCGGGCATGGGCGTCGTCGTCTACGCCATCTCCGGCGTCAGCATCGGCATCCGCGCCCGTCCCTACACGCTCGGCGCGACCGGCACCCCGGTGCTCGGCTCACAGGTCACCGTCAACAGCAGCGCGGCGGCCGTGCGTCCCCGCGTGTCGAAGTCGGCCGGCCCACGCCTCGCGGTGGTCTGGGAGGATCGGCCCAGCACGTTCGCGACGGCGTCGATCCGCGCCATGACCCGTGCGGGTGTGCTCAGCGGCGGCACCTTCGCGCTCGGCAACCCCGGTGGCGGTGACCTGCATCGCCCCGAGGTCGACGGGCTCGGCGACGGCTCGAGCTTCCTGATGGTGCTCGAGTACCAGCGCGGCTTCGGCGATCGCGACGTGACGTGTGCCGAGTGGACGTGGAACGGCAACGGCTTCGGCGCGCCGACCGCGATGGCGACGATCAGCGGCACCGCGGGCATCGACGAAGCGGCGCCGACCGTCGCGTTCCTCGGCCAGAAGTACGCCGTCGCCTGGGAGCAGCAGACGCAGTTCGTCGACGGCACGATCCACCTCCGCAACCTCACGCCGGGCGGCTGCCTCGCCTGCGGTGCGGACACCGTGCTGGTGCCGGTCTTCAACCACTACCAGCCGTCGCTGGCCGGTGACTTCGCCAGCGGCGGCACCGGCAACCTCGCGATGCTCGCCTGCGATCGCGCCAACCTCGGGACGGCCGGCTACGTCTATGGCTACCTGTGGAGCGCCTATGCGAACCCCGCGCCGACCGTGCTGGGGCCGGGGTGCGGCAACGTGACCACGCTGCAGGTCCTCGGTCCGGCGGGCATCGGCAACACGACGTTCGGGTTCCGGGTCAGCAGCGGCGACCCGCAGGCCTCGATCGGCCTGTTCTCGCTCGGCATCGGCGCGTCGTCGCCGCTGCTGCCCTGCGGCAGCTGCCTGCTCGTCAACCCGATCGTGCTCGACGCACAGGTGCTGGTCGGCGGCGCTGCGACCTACTCGCTGCCGATCCCTTGCAACCTGGCCCTGATCGGCTTCGGCCTGCAGGCGCAAGGGCTCGTGATCGGCAGCACCCAGAACGCGTGTCCGGCGCTCGGCACCCTGTCGGCCTCGGGCGCGGTCGGCGTCGTCATCGCCGAGTGACGCGGCCGCGCCGCCTCACACCAGCGCCGGTACCTCGACCAGGTCGTAGACCGCGAGGTACTTGCTCGGGTCGGCGACGAAGTCGTTGGCCATCACCGCCAGCGTGCGCGCGTCGTGGCGCCGGCGGAAGCGGTGGCCGAACGCGCGATCCCACCAGGTCAGCGGCCGCAGCGTCAGGTGGCCCTTGTACTGGAACTCGACCTGCGCGACGAGCGCGACGATGGTGCGCACGCCGAGCCGCGCGAACTCGTCGACCATGCGCGGGATGCGGTCCTCGGGGATGTGTTCGAAGACGTCGAACGCGCACAGCGTGTCGAAGCCGTCCTCGGGCCCGAACGGGATCGCCGTCACCGAGCCCTGGCGCACGAACGGCCACACCTCGGGGTAGGCGATGTGCTGGAGATCGCCGCACAGGTCGAAGCCGTGCGCGTCGACGCCGCGCGCGCGCAGCTGCCGCACGACCTCGCCGGCCGAGCAGCCGGCGTCCAGCAGCTTCCGCGGCGAAGCCACCTGCAGCAGCGCGTTGACGATGCGGCGCTTGTACATCGTCTCGTGCTGGTGGCCGTTCGAGTAGTTCTGATCGGCGTGGTAGGAGCCCGCGTAGAGCCCGGCCAACTCGGCGTCCGAGATGCCGGCGAAAGCGGCCGTGTGGAACGGTCGCATCAGCTCGGCGAGCTGCTCGAGGATGGCGCGCACGTCGGGGTCGTGGCCGTCGCCGTGGCGCACCTCGATGCGCGGTCCGCGTTGCCGCCAGTCGCAGCGGATCGTGCCCGAGGTGCCGCGCACCGTCTCGACGAACTCGAACGCACACTCGTCGCCGACCCAGATGCCGCCGCGGATCACGAGCTTGCCGTTGTTGCCATGGCGGTCGGCGACTTCGTAGGCGACTTCGAACATGCTCCGGAATCGACCATGGCACCGGTCGGCATGGAGTCGCGCGGCCGGATTTCCGCCCGTCCCTCCGGCTCACACGCCCGCGGTCCGGCCGAGCAGGGCCTCGTGCACGGCGCGGACCTGGGCCGCGTGGCGCCGCTCGTGGCAGCCGACGAACGCCGCCCACTGGTGGAAACCCAGCTCGCCGAGGGCCGGGTGCGGCGCGCGGAACGCCGCGACGTCGATGCCGTCGCCGGCGCGCAGTGCATCGGTGAGCGCCTGGTGCGCGTTGGCCAGCGCCTGCCGCGCCTGGGCCGCGGTCAGGCCGGCCTTTGGCTGCACGGGGTCCGGGGCCGCGACCGGCCGGGTGCGGTCGAGCAGGCTGGCGGTGTCGAGGGTCGGCAGCACCGGCGTCGTGTCGGTGGCCGGATGCAGGCCGTCGTGCTCGAGCTTGCGCAGGCCGCGCTCGAGCAACGCCGCGGTCTGCGCGGCGGTCTGCGCGAGGTGCTCCAGCACCTGTGCGACCGACCACGTGGTCGCGTCGGGCGCTTCGTCGCGCAGCGCTTCGGGAACCGCGTCGACCGCGGCAGACAGCTCCGCCTGGCTGTGCTCCAGGTGCGTGAGCAGCTCGGAGGTGTGAGGATGCATGGCGATCGCGGGGCGCATCGGCGCCGGCGCGCGCGCGCCGGCCCGCCGCCACCGGCTGGCTGTCGCAGAACGCGACCCGCGGCGTCGGACCGCCCTTGGCATGCGCGGTCTGCAGCCGGATCGATCCGGGACCGTGGCCGGACGTCGCCTCAAGTCGGATTGCGACGCCGTGGCTGCGCGCCGCCGCGCGGTAGCTAACGTTCGCCCCGTTAAGGACTTACACCACATCGAAGCCGTTCTGCTCGGAGCCCATCGCGACAAGCCCCGACCCCATACTCTCCAGCGCGCCGATTTCCCGG
>CAYMRG010000013.1:0-11985 GCA_964392555.1 uncultured candidatus Brocadiaceae bacterium | reverse complement strand
GCGCCGTGAAGGTCTTCCTCGACATCGACGGCGTGCTGCTCGGCGCCGATCGCGACAAGCCGCACCGCGCGGCGCTCGCCGACCATGCGCTGACGTTGCTCGCGTTCGCGCTCGAACGCGCCGACGTGCACTGGCTGACGCCGCTCGGTCGTGGCGATGCCCGCGCCGCCGTCGACCACCTCGTGCGCCACGCGAAGCTCAGCGATCGCGAGCGGCTGATGGGCCTGGCGGCGCGCGTGCGGCCGGTGGCCTTCGCCGCGTGCCGCACCGAGGCGCTGCCGGCGGACGGGCGCTTCGTCTGGCTCGACGACGGCCCGTCGGCGAGCGAACTGCAGGTGCTGCGCCAGCGCGGCTGGCTCGACCGCTGGCTTTGGGTCGACACACGCGAGGAGCCCGAGGACCTGCTGCGGGCGCGCGACTGGCTGGCGAAACGACTCGATCGCGGGACGGGGATGGCCGCCGGGGCGGCGAACGGGTAACCCTCCGGCATGCGCGCGAACGGCGACCGCTTCCCCCTCACGCCCGACGAGGTCGAGGCGTTCCATCGCGATGGCTGGATCACGCTGCCGGGCTTCCTCGGCGCGGACGAACTGCGCCCGCTCGAGGAGGTCTACATGCGCTTCCTGCGCCGCGAGATCCCGGTGCCGGGCCGCGACTACTGCGACATGACCGGCGACTACACGCGGCCGATCGAGCAGTACGCGATCCTCAACGTCATGCTGCCGCGCGTCTACTGGCCGGCGCTCTGCGGCAACGTCTACGAACGGCGCGCCGCCGACGTGACGCGCCAGCTGTGGGGCGACGAGTTCGCGATCGACTACGACCAGCTCGTCGCCAAGCCGCCCGGCAAGCGCGACGCGGTGTTCCACTGGCACCAGGACCTCGGCTACTGGCCGATCACGCCCGATTCGCGCACGGCGACCTTCTGGCTGGCGCTCGACGACGTCGCCGACGACAACGGCTGCGTGCGCTTCGTCGACGGTTCGCACCGGGAGCCCGAGCTGCGCGAGCACCTGCCGTTGCAGGGCGACCGCGACTCGAACCACACGCTGGTGGCGCAGGTCGACCCGGCGCGCGATCGCATCCGCAGCGCGATCCTGCCGCGTGGCTCGGTGTCGGTGCACCACGAACGCACCGTGCACGGCTCCGGCGGCAACACCAGCGCGCGCTGGCGCCGCGGCTACGTGCTCGCGTACCGTTCGCCGGCGACGATCGCCGCGGAGCGCGCGATGGGCTTCACGCACTCGCACAACGACGACGTGCAGGTGCTGACGCGGATCGGCGAACAGACGCGGCGGCGCGAGGGCCGGTGAACGCGTCAGCGCGCTGGCGGCGGCTGCGGCGAGCGCGGTGGTGCCGCGCGGTGGAGGCGGATCCCGGTCGCGAGGTGCACTTCGCGCAGGAAGAACGCCAGCCCGACGACCAGCGCCAGCACCGACGCGGTGAACAGCGGCCCGACGAGCCATTCGAGCGGCGCGCTCAGCATCGCCTCGACGAACAGCGTGACGATCACGAGGCACAGCAGCAGCGCCGCCACCGTGCACGCGGTGATCGCGATGCTCGTGATGTGGCGGCGGCGTTCGAGGGCGTGCAGTTCGTCGCCGCACGCCGCCGGCGTCGCGGCGGCCGGTTCGGTCAGCGCCCGACCGCGGTCGATGATCCGCGACAGCCGCCCCGTCATCACGTTCAGCAGGCCGGCGATGCCGGTCAGCAGGAACACCGGCGCCAGCGCAAGCTGGATCGCGCGGGCGACGTCGCTGCTCGGTTCGATGCCCAGCATGTCGGGGAAGCGAAGCGCGCCGGCGCGGCGTTGTCCATCGGTGGCCGGCGATGAGCGGGCCCGCGCCGTCGGCCGCGCAGGCGATGCGCCCGCGGCGCACGATCCTGTGGACCGCGCTGGCGATGCTCGCGTTCGCCGCCAATTCGCTGCTCTGCCGGCAGGCGCTGGCGAAGACCGCGATCGACGCCGCCAGCTTCACGGCGATCCGCGTCGCCGCCGGTGCCCTCCTGCTCGCGCTGCTGGTGCGGCCGCAACTGCGCGGCGGCGACCGCGACGGCAGCTGGGGTTCGGCCGTGGCGCTGTTCGCCTATGCGGCCGGCTTCTCGCTGGCCTACCGGACGCTGCCGGCGAGCACCGGCGCGCTGCTGCTGTTCGGCGCCGTGCAGGTGACGATGATCGGCCGGGGCCTCGCGCGCGGCGAACGGCTGCACCGCGGCGGCGTGTGCGGGCTGGTCGCCGCGCTCGGCGGCCTCGTCGCCCTGCTGCTGCCCGGCCTGAGCGCGCCGCCGCTCGCCGGCGCGGCGCTGATGCTCGGCGCCGGCGTCGCCTGGGGCGTCTACTCGCTGCGCGGCAGCGGCGGCCGCGACCCGGCGCGCGTCACCGCCGGCAACTTCGTCCGCGCGACGCCGTTCGCGCTCGCGCTCGCCGCCGTCGCGTGGCCGACGCTTCAGGTCGATGTCGCCGGTTGCGCGCTGGCGACCGCGTCGGGCGCGATCGCCTCGGGCCTCGGTTACACGGTCTGGTACGCCGCTCTCCGCGGCCTGACGCGCACCGCTGCCGCCACCGTGCAGCTTTCGGTGCCGGTGCTCGCCGGGCTCGGCGGCGTCGTATTGCTCGGCGAACCGCCGAGCCTGCGGCTGCTCGGCGCCGGTGTGGCGATCCTCGGTGGGATCGCGCTGGTGCTGCGGGAACGGGGGCGGTGAGGCGTTACTCGGTGGTGGTCATCAGTAGCTCGAGCAGGGCAGTGCGCAGCTGAGGCCAGGGCGTCGCCAGGTCGAGAGTTGCGATCGTGGTGTGGAAGCGGCCTAGGTGCACCTCGGCCCGAACTGCGTCGCCGACGCGTGGGTAGAGCAGGAGTCCGTATGGGGCATGAGATCTTCGTGACTCTGCGGAGAGATAGCTGAAGAGCTGTTGCAGATGCGCCGAGCGGAACCTCTGCGCTGCATCGAAGGGGCCAGACGTGAGGATCCTGGGTGTGTATTTGCACTCGACGACCAGCGTTCGCGTGGTGTGGCACACCACGACATCGGGGTGCAGGAGCGGCATGCGCGGATCGATGGGGATGTCCGTTCGCCCGTGCGGCCAGCGGTAGTGGAGTCGGTGGACGCGAAGGCCGCGGGGCACTTCGTGCTTCGCGAAGCGGAAGACGAAGCGTTCGAAGACGTGCCGCATGCGGCGACCATCCTGGAGCAGCTCGCGTGCCCAGTCGCCGCCTTGTGCCGAGTCGGGTTGGTCGCCGGCGGCCAGCAGCCTGGCGATGAAGCGGATCGCCCGGTAACGCCTCGCCCCGGGCGACTTGGGCAACGAGGACAGCAGTCGGGCGTCGAGTCGTCGTTCGGCTACGGCGGCGAGATCGGACTGGAGCAAGGAGAGATCGACGCGGGTGCCCTCGGCCAGTTGCTTGCGGTGTGGCTCACGCAAGAGGACCGTCGCGGCGGCCTTGAGCACGCGGTTGTCTGGACAATCCTCGTCGAAGTCGTCGTGATCGTGATGGAGTCGCGCGTAGGCGATGCTTGCCTGTGCGATCGATGGGGCGAGCAGCAGGCGTCCATGTGGCCGCGAGGAGCAGTCTTGTCGTTCGTGGTAGCCACGCAGGTAGCCGGATCTGCGGATGCTCATTCCCGCGTTGGCCAGCATGCCGCCGAGCAGCTCGACGAAGTGGCAGCCTGGATCCTGGGCAGCCTCGCAGAGTTCGAGCTCGTCGAGCATCTCGCCAGCGTAGAATGCCATGCGCAGCAGGTTGGCTACCGCTATCGGATCGGCGACGAAGGCGCTCAAGCTTCGATCTCAGCGAGAGGTCCGAGCAGGGATTCCTTCAGCCGCGGATGTTCGGCGCAATACTCCTCGAGCAGCGGTCGGATCTCGGTCCGGAACACCCGACGCATCCAGTGCACAGGGTTTTCGGCGGAAGAGGCAAGCGTGCAGAAGAAGCTGTGGCCGATCGTGAACCCCGGCCCCAGCACCCTCTCATGGGCGATGCGCTCGTTGAGCCCGGTCATCAGGCGGACCACCTGATCGGTGACCCGACGCAATTCAGCTCGTTCCGCCGCGACATCGAGATCGCTGTCGTCCGCCTCGCCATCGAACCGTGAGCCGAGCAGCCATTCGCGGAAGGAAGCCTCGGGGAACGCGGGCGGCAGGTCGAAAAACGCGAAGCGGCGTCGCAGCGCATAATCCACCATCGCGATCGAGCGGTCGGCGGTGTTCATGGTCGCAATCACGGCCAGATTGCGCGGCAGCCAGAAGCGGCGCTCGCCGTCGAGCCGCAGGCCGAGCTCGACCGCATGACGGGCATCGCGCTTGTCGGCCTCGATCAGCGAGAGCGCCTCGCCCAGTACCTTTGCCACATTGGCTCGATTGATTTCGTCGATCAACAGCACGAAGTTCTCGCCGGGGCGGCTGCGCGCAACCTCAGCGATCTCGGTCAGCGGGCCGTTCTGTGGTTCGAAGCCCCCGGGTACAGGCCGCAGACCGCGCACGAAGTCCTCGTAGGTCAACGCCGGATGGAACTGCACGCGCCGGACGCGTTCGGTCGAACCGGCCCAGTGGTGGGCGAGCTGGGCTGCGAGCCACGTCTTGCCGGTGCCGGGCGGTCCTTGGAGGACGATGGCGAGCTTGCTGGTCAGTGCGGTGACCATCTCCTCCAGGCGTGTGCGCGCTACGAAGCACTGCTCGCCGATTTCGTCAAGGCTGAGGCCGGCGTCGGGTTGAACTTCGCCCGGACCATCCATGGTCTCTCCGTCGAGGTAGGGGTGCCCGGCGAAGAATGCGCCCATGGCCTCCGCAGTGACGCCGGTTCCTTCCAGGCTGCGCGTGGCAGCCACGGAGCGAACGCCTCGCACCGCGTCCAGGAATCCAGGATCATCCGTGGCTTCGGTCAGCGTTTTTGTGGGCATTCGGTAGCTTTGGGGCAGGCGCAGTTCACCCGTCCGAAGCCATCGCATATTGCGCGCATGGAAGGACTCGCCATTCCTCAGGCGGTGCTCGTAGCCTCCCTCGATGCGGCCGATACCGAGAACACGTCGCTGCCCCTGGCGCGCAATGACCAGGTCGCCGACCTGCATCTCGTGACTGAACTGCCAGGCGCAGAGGATGTCGTTGAACGGATTGGGGGTGCCGGTGACCTCGCGCATACGAACTCGGATCTGGTCGCGGGTCATCTCGTCCAGGCGGCCGAATGGCTTGCCGCGTGGATCCTTCGCGAAACCAACTTCGACACATTGCTCCTCGACGAAGCGTGGCCAATCACCTCCGTTCTTGCCAGTGCCTATGAGCCACACCTTCGCCCGATCGCTGGCGGATGCCGCTGCTGGCTGGTCTGGCTCCACGTCTGCGGGTGGCTGTCGATCGAGCCACTGCGCGTAGCGTTCCTGCGCCTGTTCCATCAGGGAATGTGGCGAATGGCGGGAGGTGGCCTCCCGGCCCTCTGACGTGATCGCCCATAGGCCGCGCCCTCGGGCGATGTAGCCGGCCTTGACCAGGATCGTGGCGTGGTAGCCAAGATGGACCCACCAGCGCGGTTCGCCAGAGGGCAGCCGTTCGAGCTCGTGCGCGTTGAGGGCGAGTTGCTCAGGGAACTGGGACTTGATCTCTCCCCGCTTCAGCGATCCGCCTCTGGCAATCAGCAGCATCAGTAGGGCGTGCAAGAACTCGGCACGCCTGTTCTGACCGATGCTGTCGATCTCCGGATGGTCGTTCTCCATCACGGCAACGTAGCCGAGCGCCCATCGGCCGTCGCTATGCTCCCGGGAATGGCCCTCCTCACGCCCTGCACCCTTTCCTCCCTGCTGCTCGCCCTGCCACTCGTCGCGCAGGCGACCAGTGTGGAAATCGTGCGCGGCTTCGCGCCGTTCGACCTCGATGGCGACGGGCGCGCCGAGGTGCGCAGCCTCGAGCTGCTCGAGGAGGCGGGCGACGCGGGCAAGCCGCTCGTCGTGGTGCTGGTCGAGGCGCGGGTGCTCGCCACGGAACCTGGCGGCGCCGAACCGACGCTGCGCGCGCCGCTGAAGCAGTTCGCAAACGACATCGCGGCCGACGGCTGCCACGTGCTGCTGGTCGCGGCCGAGGTCCACAGCGGGCCGCCGCACCAGGATGGTCGGACGGTGCTGGCGATCCGGCGGCTGTGCCAACGGCTGCGCGCGGTGACGCCGATGGCGGGCGTGGTGCTGGTGGGGCACTTCCCGGACGCGTTGCTGGTGCGCACCTGCAACTGGCGGCGGACCGAGAACCTGAGCTTGCCGGGCAAGGACGGGCAGCCGATCGCGTTCGACGGCAGCAAGACCAACGTGCGCTGCGTGCCGGAGATCGTCGCGCACCGCTGCGACGTCGTGCTCGCGGACCTCGACGGCGACTGGGAACGGGTCTACGTGCCCGGGCCGACGACGCTGGTCGCAGCGACAGCGGTGTTCGGTGACACGGTGCCGTCGGCCGGCGGGCCGTGCGTCGGGCTCGCCACCAGCGAGGTCGCGGTGACCGACGTCTTCCACGTGCGCGATGGCGCGGCGATCGCCGATGCCGCCGGTTTCGCGCTGCACCTCGACGCCGACGACCGCGATCACGAATGCTCGGCGAGCGATCGCGCGCTCGGCAATCCGCTCGCGCAGCCGGAGATCGCGGTGTCGCGCATCGACGCGCGCGGCGTGGCGCTGCAGTTCGTGAACGATGCCTGGCAGCCGGACGCGGCGTTCGAGCGCGCGCTGCTGGCGAGCTACCTGCAGCGCAACCACCGCTTCCGCAGCGAAGGTGTGCCCGCCGACCACCACCTGCCGGCCTCGATCGCGCACGGGCTCGGTTCGGGGATGGGCATCGTGCGCGCCGCCGATCCGGCCTGGGCCGACTTTGCGGCGCCCGGCTACGACGTCGGTGAAGGTGCCGACCTGGTCGCGCTGGCCGAGTGGCTGCAGCGTCCCGCGGTTTTGCGGACGCTGCGCGCGCACAGCGATCCGTGGTGCGCCGCCTTCGCGGCGACCGATCCGGCGGCGCTGACCAAGGCGATCGGTGAGCCGTTGCACCGGATGAAGCGCGGCGAGCAATGGGTCGCGACCTGGGCGGACCATCGCAACGGCCGCGCGGACTACGCCTTCTACCGCGCGTTCGAGCGCAGCCACCGCGACGGCCCGCGCAATCCGTTCCTGTTGATCCACACCGGCTGTGAGGCCGTGTCGCCGCCGGGCGCCGTCGAATTGCCATACGACGATCCTGGCTACGGCCGGTTCGCGCACGCCGATTCGATCCTGTTCTTCACCGACTGCGTCGCGATGGTCGGCCGCGCCAAGGTGTTCTACGACGAGCCGGCGGAGTTCGTCGCGACGTTGGCGAACGGCGGTACCTTCGGCGATGCGTGGCGGCGCTACTTCGCCGTCGAAGCGGCCGCCGGCGATTGGGACCGCGCGGGCGGCGACATCGGGCGCAAGCGTTCCTACTTCTGGTCGCTGGTCGGTGACTGGACGCTGCGCCTGCCGAAGATCCGACCGTGATGGCGGCGAGCGCTCTCGCGCCCGCCGCGGCGATGGCGGTGAGGCGGCCGGCCGCTCAGCGGGCCTTGACCGCCACCTCGAAGGTCTCCTGGACCTTCAGGTCACCCGAGCTGGCCGTGACGACGATGCGGTGGTGCTCGGTCGGCGTCGCGGTCGCGGCGACCGCCAGCGTGTAGTTCTTCAGCTCGTCGTCGGTCGGGATCGGGCTCGGATTGGCGACGGTGACGCCGTTCGGCAGCTGCGAGAACTCGATCTTGACGGGGCCGTCGAAGCCGTCGCGGTCGATCTTGACGGCGACGTCGTTGGCCTCGCCTTGGCGCAGCGTCTGGCTGGCCGGTGCGGTCAGCGTCAGCTTGTGGCCGTTGGCGCCGCGGGCTTCGGCCTGGCGGCAGGCGGGGAGCATCGCGAAGGCGGTGAGGGTGACGATGGCGAACTTGTTCATGGGACCGGCTCTCGGTGGAGGTTGGGTTGGTTTCCCCAGCCAGAGCACGATCCGTACCGAGCCGATGCCCGCCGGCGGCGGCGGGAAAATGGCGCGCCGCACCGGCGCTGCAGCGCACGATTCTACATTCGGCGGCGCGGGCGAACCGGCTGCGCGACGCGATCAGCGCCCTTCGCAGACGAACGCACCCCAGCGCCCGACGAGCCCTTCGCCGCACTCCGTGCGCGCGCGTGCCAGGGCGGCGAGCTGCGCCTGCCGCAGGGCCGCCGCGGGGGCCGCGCGGTCGACGAGCAACGCGCGGTAGAAGTCGCGCATCAGGGCTTCGGTCGCATTGTCGCCGACCGACCAGAGGGCCGTGGTCGTGCAGGCAGCGCCCGCCAGGTGCAGGCTGCGACGGAGGCCGAGCAGGCTCTCGCCGGCGACCGGGGTGCCGAGGCCGCTCTGGCAGGCCGACAACACGACCAGCCGGCAGGCGCGCAGGTCGAGCAGCGCCGCCTCGGCCGCGGTCAGCACGCCGTCGTCGCCCACGTTCGGCGGACGGTTGGCGCCGGCGAGGGCGATCCCGGCGTCGACCGCATCTGCGGCAGCGACGCCGTAGTAGCCGTGCGTGGCCAGGTGCAGCACGGTCGCGCGGCCTGCGAGTTCGCGCAGGCGACGTTCCGTCGCCTCCCCGCCGCGCACGACGGTGCACGCCGTCGCGTCGCTCGCGGCCGCGATCGCGGCGACCTCGGCCGCGGTCTGCGGCAGGTTCGCGAACGGTCGTGGCGCACCGCGTGGCCCGGCGGCGTCCGCCGGGCCGTCGCCGTAGTCGATGGCGCCGAAGGCGACGATCTGCTCGGGCACCGCGGCGCGCGGAGCCGCGGTGAGCTGCACCGCGCTCTGCAGGTAGTCGATCGACAGCTCCTCGACGAGGTAGGTGCCTTCGCCGCGCCCGGGCAGCGTCTCGAACGGCAGCGTCGCGAGCGCGCCGTCGGGGCAGACGTGCAGGTGCGTGTGGTCGCCCAACAGGTCGCGGACCGGATCGAGCACCGCGGCGCGCGCCGCCAGTGCGCCATCGCGCGCCAGCCGTTCGGCGCCGGCGGCCAGCGAGCGCGCGGCCATGCGCACGTGCTGCTGCACGGCGACGATCACGGGATCGGCCGGCCCGAGGTCCCGCGCCACGACGTGATCGCGGCTGACCGCGAAGACGAACAGGTGGTCGCGCGCGTCGCCGCCGCGGTAGACGACGTAGTCGAGCAGCAGCGCCTCGGCGGCGAGCGCACCGCGGACTGCCGCCACCGCGGGTGCGGGCACCTGCGGCTGCGACGACGGTGCCAGCGCGGCCAGCAGCCGCTCGCGTTCGCGGCGCACCGCGGCGTCGAGCGGGCCCTGGGCCTCTTCGCCGGCGATCTCGCTCAGGCGCCGCAGCCGTGGCAGGTCGTCCGGGTTGGCGTGGGCGACCGCGAGCTGGTCGCGAACCCCGCGGCCGACCTGCCCCTTCCACGCCAGCACCGCCGCGTAGACGTCGCGCGCTGCCACGGCCTGCGGGTGCGCCAGCAGGCACTGCAGCAGGCGGTCGAGGTCGCCGCGATGGCGTTCGACGTAGCGCAGCCGTTCGGCCTCGAACATGGCCGGCAGCAGTTCCGCGAGATGCGCTGCGAATTCGCGCAGGTTGTCGACCAGCGCCGCCGCGCCGTCGGTGACGCGGCCGGCGTCCAGCAGCGCGAGCGCCAGCGCCGAACGCGCTTCCTGCGCGTCGTGGTGGCTCACGGCGCGCGTCGCGTCGAGCACCTGCTGCCAGGCCGCGATCGCGGCGTCGCGGTCGGGCGACGCCGCGGCCAGCTCGGCGCGGGCGAACAGCAGGTCGCGCATCTGCAGCGGCGGCATGGCGAGCGTGGTCGCGATCCGTGTTGCCGCGTCGATCTGTTGCGCTGCGGCGGCCAGGTCGCCGATCCGCACCAGGGTGCGCGCGAGCATCGTGTGCCGGCCGAGGCGCGACGAGGATGGACGCGCGTCGGCATCGGCGAGCGCGCGTTCGAGATGCTCGCGCGCCGCAGGCAGGTCGCCGCGTTCGCATTCGAGCCAGCCGAGGCGGGCTTCGGCCTCGCTGCGGCGCGGGTGGCCTTCGGGCCACACCCGCGTGCCGATCGCGATCGACTGCTGCAGCCGTTGCGCGGCTTCGTCGAGTTGCAGGGTGCGTGCCAGCACCATGCTCTGGCCATAGAGCAACTGGGCATGCTGGGCGCTGTTCGGGGCCGCTCGCGCGATCACCGCGACCGCTTCCTCCATCAGCTTGCGCGCGTCCTCGACCTTGCCCTGGTTGAGGCGGACCTGCGCCAGGTTCTGCAGCGCGCTGGCGAGGTCGGGGTGGTCGGGCGAGCGATCGCGCAGGGCGGCGATCGCCTCGTCCAGCGCCTGCGCCGCCGCCGTGTAGTCGCCGAGCTTCACGTCGCACGTGCCGAGGTTGATCAGCGCCGCCGTGCGCACCCGCCCCTTGGCATCCGGTGCCACGCGCGCGCGCACTTCCTCGAGCAGCGGCCGGGCGGCGGCCGGGTCGTCGAGGGCGAGCAGTGCGGCCGCGGCGTCGATGCGCGCGACGTGCACCAGCGGGTGGTCCGGCGACAGCTTCGCGATCCGGATCGCCAGCGCCCGCTCGAATGGCTGCCGCGCCGCCGATGGATCGTCGCTGCGCAGCAGCAGCCGGCCGAGCTTCAGCAATTCGGCGGCTGCCTCGAGGCTGTCGAGGCCATGGTCGCGCTCGGCGGCGGCGACCGCGTCCCGCTGGGCAGCCGTGGCATCCTGCGCCGCCAGCCGTGCCGTCGCGGCGGTGAGCGACACCAGGGCGATGGCGAGGGGCCGGAATCGCATGCGGGGAAGCTACCCGGCGGTCGACGGGCCGCCAGCACCCCCTGTGCCTCGCTGGAAAGCGGGGCGGCGAGTAAGACTTGCGGTCGCACGGACTCTTCGTTCTCGCATGGGCAACGATCCACCCGCCGGCCCCGACCGTTCCTCGCCGGACCTGGCGCGCGACCTCGCGCGCATCGCCCGATGGCGCGCCGGCGACCGCGACGCCGGGCTCGAACTGCTCGACCACTACGCGCCGCTGGTGCGGATGGTGGCGTTCCGTGCCGGGGTGCGGGACCGCAACGACCTGCTCGAGCTGCACCAGGATCTCGCGCTGCGGCTGCTCGACCTGTTGCCGACGTTGGCCGAGCGTGTGCAGACGAGCTTCAGCGGCTTCCTGCACTGGCAAGTCCGCGATCTCGCCAAGCGCCACCGTCGGCAGGCGCAGCGGTCCACGCGCGCGCTGCCGTTGCCGGTCGGTGACGTCGACGAGGCCGAACCCGGCGAACTCGCCGCGGCGCGCGAGGCGATCGCCTGTTGCCGCGATCAGTTGCCCGCGCGCGAGCGCGAGGTGTTCGAGCTGCGCTTCGTCGCCGGCTTGTCGCTGCGCGAAACCGCCGACCGCCTGGCGAGCAATGACAATGCCATCGCCCAGGCGGTCTTCCGCCTGGTGCGGCGGATGCGGACCTGCCTCAGCGGCCAGGGCTTCACGGTGCGGGGGGCCGAAGCATGAACGCGCCCGATCATCCCGCCGACGAACGCCTGCTGCAGCACTACGACGGCACGCTCGACGACGACGATGCGGCCATTGCCGACCACGTCGCGAGCTGTCCGCTCTGCCGGAGTCGTCTCGACGAACTGGCCGCGCTGGACGCATTCGTCGTCGCGCGCGCGCCGCAGGACGCGATGGCGGACGCCGCGATGTTCGCCGCCGCCGAGCGGGCGCTGTCGCAGCCATCGCACGGATCCTGGCGCCGCCGCGCGCTGCCCTTGCTGCTGGCGCTGGTCGCGGCCGGCCTGGCGCTCGCCGTCTGGCTCGGTTCGACCGCTGATCGATGCCGCCTGCACCTCGAACACTACCGCGCCGCGGATCCCCTGCGGGCTGCGGCCACGGCGCGATTCCATCTGGCGATCGAGGCGCCCGAGCCGGTGTTCGTCATCGCGTTCGCGCGGCTGGCCGACGGCACCTGCGACGAACTGCTGCCCGGCGCGATGGCGCCGGTGGCGGTGCGCGGCACCGCGCG
>CAYMRG010000012.1:1677-23134 GCA_964392555.1 uncultured candidatus Brocadiaceae bacterium | reverse complement strand
CTCGCTGCGGCTGCGTGCCGCGTCGTGCAGGTGGTCGTAGTCGGTGCCCGGCTTTCGCGCGGCGAACGCCTGCTTGATCGCCTCCTCGGTCAGCGAGCTGAGCCACAGCCGCGTGTGCGCGCGGTCGGCGCAGCCGGCGTGGTCGAGGATGTAGCGGAAGATCAGCTCGCCCTCGCGCCCGGCGTCCGTCGCGCACACCAGCTCCTCGGCGCTGCGGCACAGCCCCGCGACGACCTCGAGCTGCTGCCGCGCACTCGCCGAGTCGGTCGGCCGCAGCTCGAACCGTTCGGGCACGAACGGTAGCCGCTCCATCGACCAGCGCTTCAGCGCGGGGTCGTACTCGTCGGGCGTCTTGAGCTGCACCAGGTGCCCGATCGCCCAGGTCACCTGCCAGCCGTTGCCCTCGAGGTAGCCGTCGCAGCGCCGCTGCGCGCCGAGGACCCTGGCCAGGTCTCGGGCAACGGACGGCTTCTCGGCGACGACGACGCGCATGGTTGGTTGCGCAACCTACCGATCGGCGTGCGTCGGCACCACTGCGCGGCGCATCACAGCGACAGCGGCGCGACCTCGGCATCGCCGCGTTCGCCGACGCGCACCAGCGAGTTTCGCGGCATCATGTTCCAGCCCTGGTCGTCGCTGAGCGGCTCCGAGCTGACGAGCACGCAGCCGTGGCCGCGCTCGGGCGCGAGCATGCGGCAGACGTTGCCGTCGCAGACGTAGAGCCGTCCGGTGTGCACGAACAGGCTCTCGCCGTCGTAGCCTTCGTGGTTGGTGAAGCGGCACGCAACCGCGAACTCGCCGTCGCTGAGCGCCATGTTGAGGTACGACGGCTTGCCCGAGCCGTACTTCTCGCTCAGCGCCTGAACCCGCGCGATCGCCCGTTGCAGCGCCGCCGACAGGCGATCCGCGCCCTTGCCCTTCGCCTTCGCCAGCTCGTCGACGACCAGCCCGAACACGTGTTCCGAGTCGGTCGTGCCGGCGATCGTGTCGAACGCGGGGTCGGACAGGCTCTCGAGCAGCGGCCGCCGCAGATGCGCGAAGTCCCCGACGTCGCCGTTGTGCATGAACACGTGGCGGCCACTGCGGAACGGATGGCAGTTGGCCTCGCTCTGGCCGCCGTGCTTGGTCGCGGCGCGGACGTGCGCGAACACCAGCGAGCTCCGGACGACGCGCGCCAATTCGAGCAGGTTCTGGTTGTTCCAGGCCGGCGTCACCGAGCGGAACAGCGCCGGCTCGTCGTGCACCTCGGGCGCGTACCAGGCGAGGCCGAAGCCGTCGCCGTTGACCGGATCCTCCTGTTCGCGGCTGTGGAAGCTCTGGCGAATCAGGGAATTGGTCGGCTCCGTGACCAGCGTCGAGAGCCGCAGGGCGGGACCGCGATACAGGACGAAGCGACACATGGTGGTTGGCTGGCGAAGCCAGCATCGGGTGCCGGAACGATAGGAAGGCGACCGCGGCGGCTCCAGGCCCGGTCGCGCCGTCGCGCCCTGGCGCACGGCGATCGACGCCCGCACACTTCCGCCATGCTCGTGCTCTGGATCCTGCTCGGTCTGCTCGCCCTGATCGCGATCTACGACGTGACGCAGCGCCGCCACGCGATCCTGCGCAACTTCCCGATCATCGGCCACTTTCGCTACCTGCTCGAACTGGTCGGCCCGGAGCTGCGGCAGTACATCGTCACCGACAACGACGAGGAGCGACCGTTCAGCCGCGACCAGCGGAGCTGGATCTACGCGAGCAGCAAGCAGCAGAACAACTACTTCGGCTTCGGCACCGACAACGACCTCGAGCTGTCGCCCAACTACCTGATCTGGAAGCACGCGACGTTCGCGCGCGACGAGCCACGCGCCGGGCACGGGCCGATCAAGGTGCCGTGCGCGAAGGTGCTGGGCGGGCCGCGGCAGCGGCGGCGCGCCTTCCGCCCGGAGTCGATGATCTACACGTCGGCGATGAGCTTCGGCTCGCTGTCGAAGGCCGCGGTCGAGGCGATCAACCGTGGCTGCAAGATCGCTGGCTCGCTGCAGAACACCGGCGAAGGCGGCATCGCGCCGCCGCACGACCACGGCGGGCCGCTGATCTGGCAGCTCGGCACCGGCTACTTCGGCGCGCGCGGCAGGGACGGCGGCTTCGACCGCGCGAAGTTCCTCGACACGCTCGGCAGGCACGACGTGCGCGCGATCGAGATCAAGCTGAGCCAGGGCGCGAAACCCGGCCACGGCGGCATCCTGCCGGCGGCGAAGGTCAGCGCCGAGATCGCTGGAATCCGCGGCGTGCCGCAGGGCGAGGACTGCATCTCGCCATCGGCGCACCGCGCGTTCCGCGACGCCGACTCGCTGCTCGACTTCGCCGAGATGCTCGCCGACGCCAGCGGCCTGCCGGTCGGCATCAAATCCGCCGTCGGCGAGGACGTGTTCTGGCGCGACCTCGCGCAGCGCATGGCCGACGGCGCGCGCGGCGTCGACTTCATCACGATCGACGGGGGCGAAGGCGGCACCGGTGCCGCGCCGCTGGTGTTCGCCGACCACGTCGCGCTGCCGTTCAAGGTCGGCATGTCGCGCGTGTTCCGCATCCTCGCCGAGCACGAAGTCGACAAGCGCGTCGTGCTGTTCGGCTCCGGCAAGCTCGGCTTCCCGCACCAGGCGCTGCTGGCGAGCGCGCTCGGCTGCGACATGATCGGCGTCGCGCGCGAAGCCATGCTGGCGATCGGCTGCATCCAGGCCCAGCGCTGCCACTCCGGCCATTGCCCGACCGGCGTCGCGACGCAGAACAGGTGGCTGGTGCGCGGTCTCGACCCGACCAGCAAGGCGGCGCGCCTCGCGAACTACCTGCTGACGCTGCAGACCGAGATGCTGTGGCTGTGCCACGCGGCCGGCCTCGCGCACCCCGCCGAGGCGACGCTCGACCACTTCGAATTGCTCGACGACCACTTCCAGTCGCGCACCGCGCGCGAGGTGTTCGGCTATCCCGCGGACCTGTCGGCCGGCGTGCCGACGGCGGCCGAGGTCGCGGAGCTGGAGCGGTTGATGTACGGCGACGCGGTCACGCGCTGACCGTTCGCCGGGCCGGAGCCAGCACGGCACCGACGAGCAGCAACGCCGCACCGCACAGCGGCACGAGCTGCCGATCCCATTGCCACGCGGCGTCGCCGAAGTGAATCCAGGCAGGCAGGCCGTACACGAGCCGCGCGCGCCATTCGGCGAACAACGCCGGCAACGCCGCCCAGGCGAACAGGCCGAAGCCGAGCACGCCGAGCGCCAACGTCAGCCTCCGGCGCACGGCCCGCGACGCCGGTTGGCGTGCGAACGGCAGCGTGAGCAGCGCCAACGCCGCCGCTGTCGTGGCCACCACACCGGCGAACGCGTGCTCGCCGAGCTGCTCGACCGTCGCCGCAACAGCCGCAGCGAGCAGCAGGAACACGGCCGCGCGCGGCACCTGCAGCGCACGCAGACCGACCGCCATCAGCGCGTAGCCGACGGCCGCAGGCAGGATCGGCACGCCGTGAACTGCGACGTCGAACGTCGCCACCATCGCGCCGGCGAGCACACACCCGCGCGCCGCACCGGCGCCCGGCCAACGACGACGCACGGCTGCAGCGATCGTCGCGAGCAGAGCCGCGATCAGCCCCACGCCGACCACACCCGCGGGAACGCCGAGCGAAAGCGGTTCGTACCACTCACGCCGCCCGTGCACGGGGAGCAGGGCGACGCGGCGAGCCGCCTCACGCCGCAGGTCGACGTCCCGGGAACGCGCCAGCACGTGCAGCCAGTACGAACGCTCGGGCTCTTCGCCGATCGCCTCGTCGTCGACCACGGGCACCTGCACGGCGAACCGCTCCGCGTCGCGCAACGGCTCGGCGTCGCCCAGCAACAGTCGCGCGCGCACGGCGTGCCGGCTGAAGCTGTCCGATCCCGCCGGGACGTGCTGCGGGATGGTGACCACGAGCCGGCGCAGGTCCTCGAGCGCTTCGGGCACCGGCACGAGGCTCGCGAACTCGATCGCGCGCGCCGCGCCATCGACCGCCGCGAAATTGCAGCCACCGCCCACCGGATCGCGCCAGAAGTCCTTCGGCAGCTCACGCAGGAATGCCGCGACTCGACCGCACCACCCCGAGATCCCGAGCGTCGAGGTATCGCGCCCCGCTGCGAAGGTCGCGAAGCCCATCCGTACGCCGGAGCAGCCGTTCGCCCACGGCGGCATCGACGCGAGGAGCTGCGCCGCGACACGGCCTTCCCGCACGGGCACCCACGCCGAGGAGTGGCCACTGACGTTGGTGCGCCGCGTCGTGACACCGACGGTCTCCCGCTGCGGATCCGCCGCCGCGAGCACGAAGCCGCCGCCGCGGGCCAGCCGCACCTGCAGCGCGGGCCATGCCACCGTCTCCGTGGTCGCGGCGGGAGCCTGCGGCACGTTGAATCCCGGCACCTGGGGATCGCCGAACGCAATCGGCATGGCGGCCAGGTCCTGGCGCGAAGCGACCTCGCCGAGTCGCTCGCCAAGGCGCACCGTGAACACCGATTCGTCGTGCGACGTCGGCTCGCCGTCGCCGTCCGACCAGCCGAGCATCAGCAGATGCACCGTGAACATCGGGCCCGGCTCACCGCGGTGCACGACCGACCACCAGTCGGTCAGCAGCGAGTCCGGCATCTCCTCGCCTTCGACCCAACGCGGCAATTCGCCAGCGGCAGGCTCCTCGGCTTGCAGCGACAGCAGGTGGTGCAGCCCCACGCTCTCACGCCCCGTGCCCATGACCAGCCGGTCGAGCAGCAGCGGCAGGTTGCGCGATTGCTCTGGCGTCAACCCGAGCCCGCGGGCAAGGCGATCGCGCGGATCGACATCGACCTCGCGCGCCCACCATTCGCGCCATGCGGCCACCGAGCCGCCCCCGCGTGCCGTGCCGGGCGGACCGAGCGTGTGGTCGTCGAGCCAGCACCGCGTGCTCTCGTGCGCGAGTTCGGGTGTGGCCATCGCCGCGGCGATGCGATGCGCGAAGCTCGCGACGCGGTCGAGGTCCGCGACCTCGCGCCACAGTGCGACGATTCGCGGCGCGAGGTCGACGGACGCGATCGGCACCTCAGCATTCGCGCCGGCGCGCGGCGCACGCAGCGGCAGATCGGCGTGCAACGCCAACAGGTCGGCCGCGATGGTCCGCGCGAGCGGATCGAGGGCGGAATCGGTGGCGAACCTCGCGAGCACCTCGAGGCAGGCGCGCGACCGCACGCGCCGCGCGAGCGCCTGCTCGTCGCCGCGCCCGGCAAACAGGCGGAACAGGCGCTCCCGCCGTCGGTCATCGATACCTTCGAACGCCCGCATCAGCGGCGCGAGGGTCTCCGGATCGCGTTCGACCTCGCCGTCGAGCCATGCGACGACGCCCGCCGTGGGCGTGTAGTCGCCCGCCAGCCGATCGACGACGAGCCGCGCGACGACGTCGCGCAGGCCATCCGCCGGATCGCGCAACGCCGACCCGATCTGCGCGAGCAGTGCGGCCGAACCAGGCCCTTGGCCGAGGGCCAGGCCGATCAGCCCTCCGACGTCGGGCGTCGGCACGGCGAACTGCTGGGCCTGGAGCAGGCGACCGACGACCTCGATCGCCGCCGCGGCCACGTCGTGGGCACCGGCCGAGTCGGCCTTCGCCGCGAGCAGGCGCGCGGCCTCGAGGACCTTGCCCCGCGGCTCGCCCTCGATGGCCGCGATCGCGTGCTCCGCAGCCGATTCGAGCAACTGCCGCGCGGTGGCGAGGTTCGGCGGTGTCGCGGCCAGGGCCTCTGCCATCAGCGCGACGTCCACGGCCACGGATCGCTGCAGCAGCTCGGCGTGGATCGCCGGCTCGCCGTTCTCGGTCATCGCCCGTTCGAGCAGCAGCTTCGCGGCCCGCTGCTCACCCCGCTCGGCGAGCGCCACCGCCGACGCCATCGTCGCCGACGCGGGTGGCCGTACGCCCGGCAGCACGAGCGTGGCGAACAACGCGACCGCGGTCGCCGCGGCGACACCGCCGAGCAACAGGGCACGCCAATGGCGCCGCCCGAAGCGTTCGCAGCGGTAGGTCAGGCTGGCGGGACGCGCGAGCACGGGTCGCCCGTCGTGGAAGCGATCGAGGTCCTCGAGCAGCGCGGTGGCAGTCGCGTAGCGGCGATCGGGGTCCTTGGCCATCGCCTTGGCGCAGATGCGCTCGAGGTCGCCGGGGACATCGGGACGCAGCTTGCGCAGCGGGCGCGGATCGTCGTGCAGCACCGCGTGCATCTGCTCGACGAGGCTCTGGCCGGCGAACGGCGGGCGGCCGGCGAGGCATTCGTAGAGGATCGCGCCCAGCGCATAGACGTCGCTGCGCTCGCCGATCCGGGCCGTGTCGCCGCGGGCCTGCTCCGGGCTCATGTAGGCCGGCGTGCCGAGCAGCTGGCCGCTGACGGTCTGTTCCCCCCTGCCAGCCAGGTCACGGGCGAGCCCGAAGTCGACGACGAACGCATCGTCGCGCGCGTCGACGAGCACGTTGCCCGGCTTGAGGTCGCGGTGCAGGACCCCGACACCGTGCGAATGCGCAATCGCGCCGGCGACCTGACGCAGCAGGCGCACCACGCGCGTCGGCGTCATCTCGCCGGTGCGCACGAGCCGCGCCAGCGACTCGCCGTCGACGAAGTCCATCGTGAAGTAGAGCTGTCCACCGACCGCGCCGACGTCGTGGATCGCGACGATGTGCGGGTGCCGCAACCGCGCGAGGCTCTGTGCTTCCCGTCGGAAGCGCTGCACGGGCTCGCTGGCACCCGCATCGCCTGGCCGCAGCACCTTGATCGCCACCATCCGGTTCAGCGAGCGCTGGCGGGCCTTGTAGACGATGCCCATGCCGCCACGCCCCACCTCACCGAGCAGCTCGAAATCATCGGGGAGCGCGGGTGGCGGCTCAGTGTGGAGCGGCGGTCCGGCGAGTGCCGCCACCGCGGCCACGCAACGCGCGACGTCGTCGGCCGTCACGCCGTGACGGGCCGCGAGTTCGCCCGCGTCGATGGCGGCGCCGGCTTCGTGCAGCCGCAGCACGTCCTCGTGCAACCGGAACAGCGCCTCGTCGCGGGCCCCGTCGTCGGTGTGTTCGTTCATCGGGAACCGCCGTCGAGCAGGTCGCCGCCGAGCCGAGTCGTCGCACGGGCCAGCAGCCGACGCACCGCGGTGATGCTGCGCCCGCTCGCCGTCGCGATCTCGTCGAGCGTCTCCGCGGCGAAGTAGCGTCGCAGCAGCACGTCGCGCTCGTCGACGTCGATCGCCTGCAGCGCGGCGCGCAGGCGCTCGTTCGCCTCGTTGCGCGCCGCGGCCGTCACCGGGCCGGTGGCCGTGCCGGCGGCGAATTCCGCGACGCCCGACAGCGGCACGACCGGCCCCGTCGGGCGCCGTTTCCGGGCCGCGAAGCGATCGGCCTGCCCACGCAGCAGGTTCTCCGTGATTCGGCACATCCATGCTGCGAAAGCGCGCGGCTCCCGGGGCGACTTCGCGTCGAACGCGCGCGCGCCTTCGAGGAAGGCCTCCTGGAGCACGTCGTCGGGCTCGAGGTTCGCGCGCAGGGCAGGACCCATCCGCAGGTCGACGTAGAGGCGCAAGCGTTCGAGCGCAGCGGCGAACGCGCCTTCGAACTCGGCAGGAGCGGGCATGAGCATGGCAATCCTACAAGGGGCAGACCGCCGCCGGTTTGCCGGTCCACCGCCGGAATTCAGCGATCGACGTGCGCCTGCAGGTGCGGCGGATAGCGATCGCCGTGGATTCGCACCGTCGCCAGCGCGGCGTCGATCTCGCGCAGGTCGGCCGCCGTCAGCGCGATCGCCGCGGCGCCGAGGTTCTCGTCGAGCCGGGTGAGCTTCGTCGTGCCGGGGATCGGCACGATCCACGGCTTCTGTGCGAGCAACCATGCCAACGCGATCTGCGCCTTCGTCGCACCGCGCGGGGTGGCGAGCCGTTCGAGCAGGTCGAGCAGCGCCTGGTTGGCGGTGCGCGCCGCGACCGAGAAGCGCGGCAGAAGACTGCGGAAGTCGCCGGCGGCGAAGGTCGAGTTCGCATCGATCGCGCCGGTCAGGAAACCGCGGCCGAGCGGGCTGAACGGCACGAACGCGATCCCCAGCTCCTCGCAGGCCGGCAGCACGGCCTGCTCGGGCTCGCGCCACCACAGCGAGTATTCGCTCTGCACGGCCGCGACGGGATGCACCGCGTGCGCGCGGCGCAGCGTCGCCGAGCCGACCTCGGACAGGCCGAAATGGCGCACCTTGCCAGCGCGAACCAGTTCGCCGACCGCGCCGGCGACGTCCTCGATCGGCACCGCGGGGTCGATGCGATGCTGGTAGAACAGGTCGATGCAATCGCAGCCGAGGCGCTGCAGCGACGCATCGGCGGCGGCGCGGACGTGCTCCGGCCGACTGTCGACGCCCTCAGCCTGGCGGCCGTTGCGGAAGCCGAACTTGGTGGCGAGGACGACCCGATCGCGGTGCGGTCGCAGGGCTTCACCGACGACCTGCTCGTTGACGAACGGGCCGTAGGCCTCGGCGGTGTCGAACAACGTCACGCCGCGTTCGACCGCCGCGTGCAGCAGGGCGACCGCCTCGCGCCTCGCGACGGCGACGCCGTAGCCGTGGTTCAGCCCCATGCAGCCGTAGCCGATCGCCGCGACCAACGGACCATCGCGGCCCAACCTGCGCTGCTGCATCGTCGCCATCTTGGGTCCGATCATCCCAAGACTAGCGGCACTGCGCGAGCAGTTCGCGCGCCGCCGCGTTGTCCGGGTCGAGCGCGAGGACGCGTTCGAGCGGCGCGCGCGCCTCCCGGTTGCGGCCGGTCAGCACCAGCAGCCGGCCGAGATCGAACAGCGCATCGGGGTGGTCCGGGTCGATCGCCAGCGCCTTGCGGAACGCGGTCTCGGCGCGCGCCGGATCGCCGACCGACGCCTGCGCGACGCCGAGCCCGACCCAGGCCGCAGGGTTCTGCGGCCCGACCTCGATCGCCGCCTCGAACGCCGCGATCACGTCGCGCGGCGGCAACGGCGGCTGGCGCGGCTCGAACAGCATGCACCAGGCGACGCCGAGTCGGCCCGCCGACAGCGTGACCGGCACGAACTCGCCGCGCGCCGGCGGCGTGTGATCGATCGCCCGCTGGTAGTAGTCGCGGGCCTGCGCGAACCGCTGGGGTTCGCCGGCCTGGGCGCGTGCGAGCTCGAGGTCGCCGGCGGTGACGAGCACCTGCGGCACGTCGCCGGACACGGTCAGCGCGTGGGCGGTCAGCGTCTCGCTGTCGTGCCACGCGCGGCACAGCCACATCGTGTAGGGAACCGGCACGGCGAGCAGCAACCACGGCAGCCAGGCGATGCGCCACGGCAGCCACCGCACCAGCAGCAACGCGCAGCCGAACGTCGCGAGGTAGACGTAGCGATCGTTCACCGGGAACGAGCCGACCGTCTGGAAGAACGCAACCGGCACCAGCAGCGGCAGCACGAGCAGCAGCCAGCCGAGGCGCGTCGCCGGCTGCAGCCGTGGCCACCGCCGTGCGACCGCGACGCCGACGGCGCCGGCCGCCGCGACCGCCGCCAGCGCGACCGCGAGCTGCTGCGGCGGCAGCGGGCGGAACGGCGTGCTCGGCCACGGCACCGCCAGCAGCGCGAGGTGGCGCAACAGCACTTCGGGGATGCGCAGCAGCTCGCTCGGGTCGGTCGGCGCGCGTTCGTGCGCGACCGCGACCGCGCCCGGCGCCTCGCCGAAGACGATCGCACGCACCGCGAGCCACGCGGCCGCCACCGCCACCGCGCTGCCGAGCGCGCGCCACCAGCGCACCGGCGGCCGCGTGCCATCGCGCGCCGGCACCACCCACAGCGCGGCGAGCGCGATCGGCACCGCCGCGACACCGCTCTCCTTGCCGAGGACGGCCAGCAGCCAGGCGCCGGCGGCGAGCCACGGCAGCCCGCGGCCGCCCGCGTCGCGCCAGCGCAGCGCCGCGTGCGTCGCCAGCAGCGCCGCGGCGACCCACAGCGGGTCGTTGATCGCCGAGTTCCACGCGATCGCCTCGGCCTGCAGCGGATGCACCGCGAACAGCAGCGTCGCCCACAGCGCGGGCCGCCGTTCGAGCAGGCGCGTGCCGAGCGCGAACACCATCGCGCAGTTGCCGAGGTGCAGCAGGAAGGCGAGCACGTGCGTGCCGGTGGCGCCGCCGAGCGCGTTGCCGACGAACAGCAGCAGCAGCGACAGCGGTCGCCAATAGCCGTGTTCGGCCGCGAACATCGGTTGCGTCAGCAGCGCCGTCAGGTCGCCGCGCTGCAGCGCGGGGTTGCGTTCGACGAGCAGCACGTCGTCGTAGACGTAGGCGCCGGTGAAGATCGGCCAGAACGCCGCGAGGCAGGCGACGAGGATCGCCGCGGCGGCGGTGCGGTTCGCCGGCGGCGGCGCGGCGACCCGCGGCGGAGAAGAGGCGGTCTGCATCCTGCCGCTCAATCCGACGCCTGCGCGCCGTCCAGGCCGAGGCGACGCATCATCTCCTCGCGCGGCACGACGATCCCCGGAATACCCATCGGTTCGGGATAGGTGCGGATCAGTCTCGCGACCTTGGCGCGTCCGTCGGCCGTCCGGCAGGCCTGCCTCGGCGTCAAGCCGCCGAGCGCCGGAATGCTCTCGTCGAGCCAACCGAAGAAGCGCGCGTTCAGCACTTCCTGCACCTTGGCCAATCCCTCGGCATCGAGCTCGGCCGCGGCGCTCGCCGGCAGCCGATCGTCCGTCGGCAGTCGACCGGCGCGACGCGGGTCGAGCTCGACCGGCTCGTCGTTCACGAATTCCACGCCAGGCAGCTGCACCAGCCACGCGCGCGCTGCTGCCAGCCGTTCCGCCGAGTTCACCTCCAGCAACAACTCGTGCTCGAACAGTTCGAGGCTGCCGAGGTGCAGATCGCCGCGGCACCAGTTCCAGCTCGCACCCGCTTCGATCTCCTCGATGTCGCCGCGCTCGGCCAGAGCCATCGCCAGCGCCGCCGGATCGGCGACGTGGAAGCTCGCCTTCCTGCCCCGCAGATCCTCGCCGTCGGTGTTGGTCAGCCTGACCCGGTCGAGGTACGAGGTCGACATCCGCCACTCCCAGAGCCGGCCGAGCAGGTGCGCCCCCTCGGCGGGCACCGAATCGCCGACCCGCAGCCCACATTCCTCCGCCAGGAACGACAGGGCTTCCTCGATCTCCGGCATGTCCAGCACCGGACCGGCGATCGAGGCGAAGTGGAAATCACCCACCGGATACACGCGGGCGAAGAAGGCCAGGCCCGGCCGAACGGAGAGCGAGAGGCTACGGTCGTGCGCGCGCACCGAACCGCCCCCGAGCACATCGACCAGGCCAACCGAGTCTCCCTGCTCGATGGACTCGACGCGATACAACGAGGGCCGCGCATCCGTGCGCGCCTGCAATACCGCCCGCAGCCCCGGCGCCAGATCGAGTTCGAGTTCGCGCTCGGCCAGCGTGCGACTGCGCGCCGTCGCGCGCCAGTCGAAGAAGTACCAGTCGATGTACGAGCCGATCACCATCGTCGCCATGCCTTCGTCGTCCAACGGCAAGTCCTCGGGCGGCAGATCGAAGTAGCGGCGCAGGGGTCGCTCGGCCTGCATGGCCCGCGGGCCTACGGCTTCGCCGATGCGCTCGCTGACGCTGCGGTCGAGCTGCTTCCAACCGTCCAGGTCGTCCGATGCTGGCGGCTCGCCAGGCGCACCAGGCGGCGATTCGCCCGCCAGCCAGCTGGTGAGGTGGTCGGCGACCGCCTCGAGCGCCGGAACGTGGCTCTGGTACTCACAGGCGATGCCGAGCGCGGCGAGCCCCTCGCCCACCATCGCGTGCAGCCGGGCATCGGCGAACACGAGCCGAGCCGGCAAACCGGCGGCCGAACGTTCCGTGCCGCGAAACGTGGCGAACAAGCTCTCGGCGACCTGGGCAGGGTCCCTGCCGACCAGCACATCGACCGTCGCGATCCGCCCCGCCTCCACATCGACGACCAACAGCGCGTGGACCTCGCGATCCTCGCCGGTGATCACCGCCGGAACCGGTCGCACGGCGACGGCATGCGTGACGGACAGCCGGGGCAGCGCGGCGAGTTCCGCCGGCGGCGTGAACTTCGCCAGCGGCGCGGCGTCGGCCACCGCGAAGGACGCCAGCCGAATCTTCACGCCGGGCGCCTTCGGCTGGCCCGAGATCGTCAGCACCGGCAGCAGCCCCGAGTCCGCATCGCCTTCGGGGCGCAGTCGGCCCTGGTCATCCGCAGTCAGCAGGCCGCGCAGCACGAGCAGCATGACCTCCAGTTCGGCCCGGCGCGGCGCACGCGGCAGCAGCCCCGGCTCCTTGACCAGGAACACCGGCCCGGTGCGGCCGGTGCGGCCGGCCTGCTTCAGGATCCGATCCAGCGGCGGCAGGATGTCTGCGATGCGTTCCAGGGACACGGACCACAGCACGCTCTCCACATGACCATCCTGCTCCATCGCCGCGAAGTCCGCCAACGCCCGGTCGCCGAGCAGCAGCAGCAGGCCGTGCTCCTGACCGGCAGCCCCCATGATCGAACCGACCATCAGGGGCTGACCGGCGATCTCGAAGGCCAACAGGTCGTCGTTCGCGAATCGCTGCCACAGCCGCCGCGACAGGAACTCGTCCGCGGCGGCAACACTGGCGCGGGACACCTCGATGCCGTTCATCGGGGCAACGATCCCAGCTTGCGCCTCGGCACGTCAAGCTCGCCGTTGCTTCACCCGCGCTTGCGCCATTTCGCCCCCTTCGCCCTCTTCGCCCTCCCGCCCCCTTGCCGGCCGAACCCCTGGGCGGTCATCATGCGGCGGTGAACGGGCCTCGCAACCTCGTTGCGCGCGTGGTCACCGCTGCGGCAACGGCTCTCCGCGTCCAGGGCCACGTCGATCCGCTCGACGTCATGCTCGGGATCGGCTGGTTGCACCCGAACCACGTGCGGGACTGGCAGAGCCGACGGCTTCCCTGCCTCGAGGCCGCGCTGCAGGTCGCGCCCGACAAGCTCGCGGCGGCGCTGCGAGCCTTCCGCGCCTGGACCGAGAAGACCGGGCTGCAGGCGTCGGCTGCGGACCACTTCGCCCGAACCGCGGCGCGCGAACGACTGCGCTTCACGGCCACCGGCGATCCGGAGCAAGAGGCGATCTGGCAGACGCGCTGGCTGTCGCCCGACCTCACGACGGGCAGCCGCAAACGGCTGGCGGCCAAAGCCAGCAAAGCACCGGAACTGGTCGTATTCCGCGCGCGCAATCCGGATTGGCAGTGCCACCGCTGTGCCGGCACGGGGGACGACCTCTTCATGGAGCCAGCTGGACCGGCTTGCCTGCCGTGCGCCGGCCTCGGCGACCTCGAATATCTGCCCGCCGGCGATGCCTTGCTGACGCGACGCGCGCGCGCCGCGAGCGAACGGCAGGCCGTGGTGGTGCTGTGGAGCAGGACCCGCAATCGCTACGAGCGCATCGGCTGTCTCGTCGAACCTGCGGCGCTGGCCCAGGCACGCGCCAGCCTGGATCAGACCGTCTGACTTTCCCGCAGCGGATCGAACCCATGGAAGACAAGATCATCGTTTCGCATGCCGGCGCCCTGCGCGGCAAGTACGGCACCAAGGGGCTGGCGAAGATCCGCACGGCACTGCGCGCGCTGACGGCGGCCGATCGCAAACGCGGCTTCGCGACGCGCGTCGTGTTCCTCGACGACACGAGCGCCATGAAGAAGCTGAAGGCACCGCCGGTGACCAACCCGAAATCCGCGCGCGAGTACAAGGCGGCGATCGACGGGCTGTTCGCCGCGCGGCGGCCCGATTACCTGATGATCCTCGGTGCCGACGACGTCGTGCCGCACCAGGACCTGCGCAATCCGGCAGCCGACGACGGCGATGCGTTCGCCTATGGCGACCTGCCCTATGCCTGCGACGCGCCCTATGCGCGCGAACCGGCGCGGTTCGTCGGCCCGACCCGCGTCGTCGCGCGCCTGCCCGACCTGACCGGTGCCAAGGAACCGTCGCACCTGCTCGCGCTCCTGGCGACGGCGACCCGATGGCAGAAGCGGCCGCGCACCGACTATGCGAGCTACTTCGGCCTCAGTGCCGCGGTCTGGAAGGGTTCGACGTCGCTCAGCCTCGACGAGGTCTTCGGCGAACACAATGCCTTGCGCCTCGCTCCGCCCGATGGCCCGACGCATCCCAAGGCCGCACTGCAGGCGCTCGCCCACTTCGTCAACTGCCATGGCGCCCCGGCTTCGCCCGAATTCTACGGCCAGAAGGGCCGCAGCTACCCGACGTCCCTGACGTCGCAGAGCGTCGGCAAGGCGATCCGCGAAGGCACCGTGGCCGCCGTCGAATGCTGCTATGGCGGCGAACTCTACGATTCGGTGACCCTCGCGATCGATCCGCCGATCTGCCAGACCTACCTGCGCCAGGGCGCGTATGCTTGGTTCGGCAGTACGACGATCGCTTACGGTCCCGCTGACACCAATGGTGCCGCGGACCTGCTCTGCCAGTTCTTCCTGCTCAACCTGTTCGACGGCGCCTCGGTCGGGCGCGCGGCGCTGATGGCGCGCCAGCAATACGTCGAGCGCGTCGCGCAGATGGATCCGGTCGACCTCAAGACGCTCGCGCAATTCTGCGTCTATGGCGACCCCAGCGTGCACCCCTGCGTCGCGCCCGATCCCGCCGGTGTGCCCAAGACCACCGCGGCCGCGTCGGCGCAGCGCCTGTTCCGCGCGGAGCGGCGGGCCAAGATGCGCGCCAAAGGCGAGTTCCTGCAGGAGACGAAGCCGACGGTGAAGGCTAAGGCTCTGGCGGGGCGCATCCCGTCGACGACCAGGAAGTCGCTCGCCAACATCGCCAAACTCGGCGGCTTGCCGTCGAGCACGCCGTTCCACCGGTTCGCCGTCGCCGAGAAGCGCGGCGTGCCCGGATTACGGGCCAAGGCGGTTGGCGGTGAGTTGCACTACCACATGGCGATCGGCCGCCCGCGCGGCGCGACCAACCCGCTGGCCATGGTCTGCGTACTCGCGAAGGAGACCGATGGCCAGGTCATGGGCTATCGCATCTACGAGCGGCGGTGAAGCCGTGGGCGCGACCTCACCCGAACGCGTGACCGAACTGCGCGGCCACGTCGTGCGCGACGCGTTCGCGACCGGCAGCAAGAGCGAGCGTGCGGCCGTGTTCCTCGAGACACCCCGCGGCCGCTTCCTGCTGCGCCGCAAGACCGGCCCGGCCATGGGCGATGCCCAGGTCGAACGCCTCGTCGGCAAAGACGTGTCCTGCGACGGATTCCTCGTCGGCAGCACGCTGCTCGCCGAACGCATCACCCCGGTGGCGGGAACGAAGTGACGGATCACGACCATGCCCAAACCAAAGCCGAAGCAGAAGCCCAAGCCCCCCACCCGCGCCAAGCGGGCCACCCCCCGCAAGGCCAAGAGCCCGCGCTGGGACGAGCAGTTCCGCAGCGTGTTCGCCGACAAGGCGACGCCGGCAGCGGTTCGCGTCGCCGCGATCGAGGCGTTGCTCGAAGGCTTGCCGTCGCTCGACGAACGCGGGCGGGCCGCACTCGCCAAGTGGGCCACCCAGCGGCTCGCCGACAAGCATTGCGATGACTGGCGCATCCGCTTCCGCCTCGAGGCCATCCACGCGGCCTTGCAGTCCGCCAGGCACGCGGGCTACACCGCCAAGTGGACGATGAACGAGCACTGGACGCTCTCCGACGCCGCGCTCGAAGGCATCGGCTGGTCGCGGAGCGACCTCGCCCCCGTGGTCGACGCCAACCTCGCCACCGACCTCGACTGGGTCGTCGCGCACTGGTGGGGCCGCCCCTATGCGCTCCTGTGGCCGCGTTCCGCGGCGCGCGTCGATGCCGTCCGCGCGTGCAAGGCGAGCATGGCCGACGCCCTGATCGCCGCCGGGATCACCGAACCAGCCCAGCGCGAACCCCACTTCGACGACCTGTTCACCTACGACGACATCCGGCGTTCCTACCTGGCGTTCACCGCCTGGGCCACCGAGGCCATGCGCGGCATCCGCCGCGGCTCGCGCGAGTTCGCCGATCTGCTCGGCCTCGTCCACCACGCCGTCCAGGATTTCTATTGCCACACCAACTGGGTGGAGATCTGCCAGCGCAGCGGCGTCGCGGCGATTCCGACGTGGGAGCAGGTCGAGGCCCAGCCGCAGCAATTCGCCGCGCTGCGCGCCGAGTTCGCGCGCTCCAATACCGAGACGACCGAAGAGCCTCCGTCGTCGCGCGTCAACCCGCGCACCCGCGGCGGCCTGCAATCGGGCGCGTGGACGCTCGAGACGTTCCGCGGGCGCCGGCCGTGGCGGCATCGGCATCCCGCCGAGGGTGATGCAGCGCACGATCCGGCGATGAAGGTCGCGATCGCGGCGACGCAGGAGTGGACGAAGCGATTGGGCGGGTGAGCTGGCGAAGCACTGCGGGTCACCGGCGCGATGAGCCTTGCGTTCCGTCAGCGGCTTTCGGCCACCCGGTCGAAGACGAACAACATCTCGCGCGCGATCTGCCGGCAACACGCGTCGTAGGCCGCGCTCTCCCCGGCCGTGCCATCCTGGAGCTTCGGATCCTCGTAGGTGATCGCCAGACGGTGGGCGGCACCGCGAACCGAAGGGCATGCGCCGTCCGCCGCGGAGCACGTCATCACGGCCACGAAGCCCTCGGCAGGGTTCTGCGCGTCGTCGAATCGTTTGGACCAGCAACGCAAGGCCTCGCGGCCAGCGCCCCGGTGGACGAGATGGACCGGGTTCGGAACGTCGGCTTCGACGTCGACCCGCAGACCGGCTCGCACCAGGGCAGCGACCGCGCGGGCATCGAAGGCCGTGGCCTCGGTTCCACCGGACCAGGTGCGGATGCCGGCGATGCCGAAGTGGTCGGCCGCGATCGCCGCCCAGACCTGTCCGAAGTGGCTGCGACGCGAATTGTGCGTGCAGATGAACACCAGATCCGCGACGCCGCCCGCGCGCAGTCGGCTCGCGACGACGTCGGCCAACGCACGGAGCACTTCCTTGCGACCGGCTTCGATGCGACTCGCCTCCTTGCACCTCGCGTCGACGTAGCTGGCGAGCGCCGCACCTCTCCCGACGTCGGCGTCCGTCTCGACCCCGAACAGGCGACGCCGGAACCACAACGCGACGTGGACCAGACCGACCATCACCGGGACCTCGACGAGCGGGCCGATCACCGCCGCGAACGCGACGCCCGAGCCGATGCCGAACACGGCGATCGCGACCGCGATGGCGAGTTCGAAGTTGTTCGACGCCGCCGTGAAGGCCAGCGTCGTCGTCTTGGCGTAGTCGGCGCCGACCCTGCGTCCCAGCCAGAAGCTGACCAGGAACATGGCCACGAAGTAGATCAGCAACGGGACCGCGATCCGGACGACGTCCATCGGGATCTTCACGATCAGCTCGCCCTTGAGGCTGAACATGACGACGATCGTGAACAGCAGGGAGATCAGCGTCAGCGGGCCGATCCGCGGCACGAAGCGCGCTTCGTACCACGAGCGGCCCTTGGCCTTCACCAGCACGAGCCTCGTCAGCATGCCCGCGACGAACGGGATGCCCAGGTAGATCGCGACGCTCCTGGCGATCTGCCCCATCGAGACGTCGACGACACTGCCCGCGAAGCCGAACACCGGCGGCAGCAGCGTCACGAAGACCCACGCGTAGACGCTGAAGAACAGCACCTGGAACACGCTGTTGAACGCGACGAGCCCGGCCGCGTACTCGGCGCTCCCCTCGGCGAGCTCGTTCCACACGATCACCATCGCGATGCAGCGCGCCAGCCCGATCATGATCAGCCCGACCATGTATTCGGGTCGGTCGGCGAGGAACGTCAGCGCGAGCGCGAACATCAGGACGGGGCCGATGATCCAGTTCTGCACCAGCGACAGACCCAGGACGCGCCAGTTCCGGAAGACGTCGCCGAGCTCCTCGTAGCGCACCTTGGCCAGCGGCGGGTACATCATGAGGATCAGGCCGATCGCGATCGGCACGTTGGTGGCGCCGACCTGGAAGCGCTGCACGAACGCCTCGACGCCCGGGACCAGGTAGCCGACGCCGACGCCGACCGCCATCGCCAGGAAGATCCAGAGGGTCAGGAAGCGGTCGAGGAACGCCAACCGGCTGGTGACGCTGCTCATCGCCCACCTCCGCCGCATGCCGAGCCGTCGCGCAGCGAGACGGCCCGGTCGGCGAGAGCGGCGATCTCGGCGTCGTCGACCATCGCCTTGCGGACCGTCGCGAGGATGGACCGCACCATCGCGTCGGGGCGCCGCGGCACGCCGTAGTGCACCCAGGTGCCGTCGCGACGATCGGCGATCAGGCCCGCCCGCCTCAGCGTCGTCAGGTGACGTGAGGCTCGCGATTGCGTGATGCCGAGCGCGGCTTCGACGTGGCAGACGCAGAGTTCGCCCGTGGCGAGGATCGTCGCGAGGATCCTGACCCGGGTCGGGTCGGCCACGGCCTTGAACATCTCCGCGAGGTCCCGGTCCGTAGATGCGGCTTTCTGCATATCCGCATATCCGAACAGCAGCCATGGCCCGAGGCAAGCCTCGCGGCGCCGGGCGCTCAGCGAGACGATCCGCGCAGCATCGCGAGCAGCGTCTGCCACGACGCCCGATCGGCCGCGGCGTCGTAGGCGATCGGCAGGCCGAACTGCTTGCCCTTGGCGGTCGCATCCGGATTGGTGAAGCCGTGCATCGCCTGCGGGTAGACGACGGTCGTGATGTTCTGGCAGCCTGCGGCGTGCATCTCCTTCTCGACCGCAGCGATCTGCTCGATCGGCACGAGCTTGTCCGCGCCACCGTGGCACACCAGCACGGTCTTGGTCTTCACCGCGCCGGGCTCGGCAGGATGCTGCGTGCCGAGGCTGCCGTGGAAACTGGCCGCGAGGTCGAGCACCTCACCGCGCCGCACCATCTCCATCACGATCCCGCCGCCGAAGCAGTAGCCGATCGCGGCGATGTGCTTCGGGTCCGTCTCCGGCTGCTGCTCCAGCACGCGGCGCCCCGCCTCGAACCGCGCCACACCGACCGGCAGGTTCTGCATCACCTCGGCGGCGAACCGGCCGGCGTCGTCCGGGTGCTCGGCGCGCTTGCCGTCGCCGTACATGTCGAGCGCGAACGCGGTGTAGCCCTCGGCGGCGAGCATGTCGGCACGATGGCGCACGTAGTCGTTGTGCCCCCACCACTCGTGCACGATCAGCACGCCGGGTCGCGGCCCGGTGCGATTGTGGTCGATGGCGAGATAGCCGGTGCAGGCCACGTCGCCGACGTGGTACGACACCTCTCTGCCGACCACGTCGGGTGGCAAGGTAGGCGTGGCGGGCGTCGAAGAACAGGCGGTCAGGGCCAGCAGGGTGAGGGAGAACAGCGGAGCGATCGACTTCATGGGCACGAGGCGGCTCAGGGTGCGCAGCGAGCGCTTCGCGGGCAAGCAATCCTCACGATTGGCGCCTGCCGTCGCTGCCATCGCCCCGCGCGTGTGGAACGCGCGCGTCAGCGCACGAGACCGCCGACCACCGGGCTCGCCTGCAGGGGCCAGCCGGCGAATCCGCCGACGCCCTTGAACCAATAGGTGGTGTTGAGCAGCGCCGGATTCGCCGGAATCGACCAGTTCCCGATGGCGACACCTTGCGAGTCCGCCAGCAACCCGGCCAGCGCGAACGAGGACTGGTCGTCGAGCCACGACGGTTGCTCGAGGAACGGCGACCAATCGACGGTGCTCAGGGTCGGGCCGGCGAAGACGACGACCACGTCGTTCGGTGCGCTGTGGTATTCCAGCCCGAACGGACCGCCCGGGTGCAGCGGCTGCAGGCGTCTGCTGCCGAGCAGCGTGCCCGGCGTTCCGGCCGAGCACCCGGCCGGCAGCCCCTGGACGAGGTCGACTCGATCTGTGCGGATCGCGGAATTGACGGCCTCGAAGGGACAGGTGGAGGGGTAGGTGGGCCGATCGATGTGGGTGTCGCTGAGCCAAGCCGTCGAGCCGTTGAGCGCCTGGATGCTCGGCTCCTGGCCGCCGAAGGTCAGCGAACAGAAGGATGCCTGCAGCCGAGCGGCGCCGAGCCGGACCAGCGGCTGCGGCAACCCGATGTAGGTGTAACCGACGTAGTTGGACAGCAGATTGGTCGACACCATTGTCACGTCCCCGGACGTGACCTGCAGCGGCGGAGAGAACAGGGGATTCGTGCAGATCACCCCGCAGTCCTGCATGTGCAACGTCGCGTTGGTCACACGCACCGCGGCCGCCACGAAGGTCGTGACGTGGCAATCGTCGAGCGTGACGCGGCCACCGACGATGTCGACCGTCGAATCGAAGAAGCCGCGGACGATGTGCAGGACCTGACCACTGGGCACGTTCCAGGTCGGCAAGGCGGAGGCGCCGAGCGAGGTGACCGAGAACCCCGTCGACAGGCCGCGGATGGTCACGCCCTTGTCGACCGCGAACAGCGGGTAGGTCCCCGGCGCGACCTCGAGGATGTCGCCGGGACTGGCGGCGGCGAGGGCGGCGGTGATGTTCGCGTAACCACCGGGTCCGACGAACAACGTGCTCTGCGCCGGGATCACCGTTGCGAGGAGCAAAGGAATGCAGGTGTGCTTCATGTGTCCTTCCCCGGCGTGGTGCTTCCGGCTGTGCCCGGACTTCCCGGGTTCCGAGCATGCTCTGCGCCTGCCGCGCGCCTGTCCAGCCCCTCTTCGCGGCGTGCCCCCGCCCTCACGCCAGCTCGCCCCTCGACGAAGCCCGGCACCGACCCGCTCAGCGAGGGGACTCGTCGTCGCTGTCGGCGTCGCCGCCCCAGCGCGGTGCCACCAGCTGCTTCGCCCACGCTTCGTAGGTTGCACGCAACGCAGCCACGCGTTCCGGCTTCGCTGCCGCGAGGTCGTGCTGTTCGACGACGTCGTGCGCGAGGTCGAACAACATCGGCTCGCCATCCTGCTGCAGCAGCTTCCAGTCGCCATCGCGCACCGCCCACGTCGCCCCCATGCGCCAGAACAAGGTCTGGTGCGGGCGCTCCGCGACCTTGCCCGTCAGGAACGGCACCAGATCGACCCCATCGAGCGCACGCTCGCCGACCGGCTTGGCACCCGCCGCCGCGAGGCTCGTCGGCAACACGTCGAGCGCGATCACCGGCCCGTCATAGACCACGCCCTTCGGCAGCACCTTCGGCCAGCGCATCGCGAACGGCACGCGGATGCCGCCTTCGAACACCTGCCCCTTGTGGCCGCGCAGCGGGTCGTTGCGCGACGCGTTGTTGGTCGCGCCGCCATTGTCGTTGAGGAAGAACAGCAGCGTGTCGTCGGCGATACCCGCCTCGTCGAGTGCGTCGAGCACCATGCCGACGGCGCGGTCGAGCGCGCGCGTCATCCCGATCAGCTTGCGGCGGCGGTCGGGCCCGGTGGCGCCTTCGAGATCGGCGTCGAGCGCCTGCAGCGGCGCGTGCACTGCGTTGAAGGCCAGA
>CAYMRG010000012.1:239-1667 GCA_964392555.1 uncultured candidatus Brocadiaceae bacterium | reverse complement strand
TACAGGAACAGCGGCTTGTCACCGCGCTCGGCGATGAACTTCGCCGCCCGCCGCCCCAGCTCGTCGGTCATGTAGGCGAACGACTCCGGCGCGACCTCGCGGTTCTCCAGCAGCCGGTTCAAACGCGTCGGCTTCGGCAGCGGGAAGTAGGAACGCGCGCCCTGCAGGAAGCCGAAGTAGTCGTCGAAGCCGCGCGCCAGCGGGTGGAACCGGTCGGCGTAACCGAGGTGCCACTTGCCGAGCGCGACCGTGTGGTAACCGGCCGCGCGCAACGCGTCGGCGATCGTGCGCTCGTCGACCGGCAGGCCGTTCTCCTCGCTGAAGCGCGGCGGGATGTTCTTCTCGTGGCCGAAGCGCTGCTGGTAACGCCCCGTCAGCAGACCCGCCCGCGTCGGACTGCACACCGAACCGGAGACGTAGCCATTGCTGCAGCGCACGCCACCCGCGGCGATCGAGTCGATGCGCGGCGTGGCGAGGTCGGTCGCACCGTGCATCGAGAAGTCGGCGTAGCCGGCGTCATCGGCGAGGATGACGACGACGTTGGGGCGGGGCGGTGGTGTGGATGGGTCTTGGGCAGGGGCGCACGCAGCGATGGTGCAGAGCACGAGTGCAGGCGAACGGGAGAACGGCATGTGGCACCTCGGGGCGATCAGGAGCGGACGGGCCCTCGCCCGCCATGATCTGCGTCGCCCACCAGCGCGTCCAGACATCCCGGAGAGCGCCGCCACCTGAGGCACCACCGCTGCGAGCGCGCCGCCTGGTGAGAAACGCGCCGGGAGGTGCCTGCTCCTCGAGCCAGCGGACCCTCTGCACGGGTCAATCCTTGAGTATCGCGCGAAACAGCGTCTGCATCGTTTCCGAGCGACCGATCGGCTCGAGCAACAGCACGAACAGATTCACACCGATCGCGAACCACGTTGCCGGGTGTCGCAGCTTCTCGAAATGCCACGCCGTGACCAGGACCAGCACCACGATGATCGCCTGGCAAAGATAGATCGGCAGCATGATGTCGATGGCCGGAAAATCCGCGCTGTGCCAACCGACATAGACGTTCTGCAGGCCGCGGCCCAACGCCGGCATCATGATCAGGAAGACCGTCGACACCAGCCACCACGCATGGTTCTCGATCTGCCGGCGCTGCACGATGCTCATGACGACCGCGAAGCCGAACGCGACCATCATGACGAGCTCGACGGCGGCCACGCCGTGGAAGAACCAGGCCTCGAACGGACCGAAGCGCTCGGGGTGCTCGATGGCGATCGTCTGGGCGATCATGCCGCCCATGGAGGCGCCGACGATGTGCGCGGCCTCGATGCCGAGGTCGTCGAGCACGGCGATCGCGTCCCCGGCCATGTCGGTGAGCAGGTAGGGGGCCTCGATCGGCTGGCCGGAGAACGCCGCCAGGATCTGGGTCATCACGTCGACGTC
>CAYMRG010000012.1:0-229 GCA_964392555.1 uncultured candidatus Brocadiaceae bacterium | reverse complement strand
GTGGCAGATCTCGTCGTCCCACGCGACCATCTGCGCACCGAGGCCCATCACCAGGAGGATCGGTGGGTCCTCGGGGGCCCCGAAGGTCTCGTACTCGATCTCGATGCCGTCCGCGCTCGCTCGTGCCATGGCGTCATCCTTCCCCGACTTGACCGGACGGTCAAGAAGTCCGTCCGGTCCCACAGGTCAGGTGCGCCAGGGACGCTCGCCCGGCCCGGCCGTCGCCGAC
>CAYMRG010000011.1:0-23648 GCA_964392555.1 uncultured candidatus Brocadiaceae bacterium | reverse complement strand
CCCCACGGCACCGCCGCGCAGCGCCTGGCCGCCGACGACGAGCACTTGCGGCGCCGGGCCGGCCCCGTCGGGATCCCACAGCACGGTGCAACGCGCTTCGCCGGCCAGCTGCGGCTGCGGACCGGTCGCAGTCGCAGTCAGCCCGCACTGCGCAGATGCCGCGACGCCGAGCGCCGCGACGGCAAGGAGGAACCGAACGCCACGAAACGCGAGTCGAAGCATGGGATCCCAGGAAACGCCATGCCCATCGCGACGTGACGAACGCGGTCAGAGCATGCCGATCGTCGCCGCCACCGCGTCCGAAGCATGCACTGCGGTGAGGGCCCACGTGAGATCGAACGTGAGCGGGATCGTCTGCTGGTAGAACGTCGCCCCGATCAGCGTGGGGCTGGGGGCGAGTGCGAGCGCCGTGCGCGTTACGCCGGCGGCGTCGCCGATCGCCACGTCGAGGATGTCCGGCGACGCCAGCAGCGAGCAGCCGGGCTGCCCTTGTGCCATCAACGCCGACAACGGGATCGACACCTGGCCGAACCCGGTGACGGCGAGGCACAACGCGTTCGGTGCGCCGCCGGTGGTCGCGGTGCGGAACGTCGCCCCGATCCAGGGCAGCGTCTCAGCGTGGATCGCGAGCGTTCCCGTGCCGCTGGCGCACCCGGTTCCGTACGTGGTGGCGACGGCTGGGCAGGTGGTCGTGGCCCTGGCGAGGTTGCGCGACACCAGGCCCTCGACCGCGCGGAAGCGGCCGCCGACGACCAGCTCGCCGTTGCGCCGCAGGGTGATCGTGCGCGCGAAGACGTTCTCCGAGTAGCTCGCGAGAGCGCCGACGCCGCTCCAGGTGCTGCCGTTCCACCGCGACAGCCCGTCGTCGTAGGGCACGGGCGGCTGGTGGAAGCCGCGGCCGGCGAGCACATCGCCGTTCGGCAACACGAGCACCGCCTGCACGGGGACCTGACCACCCGGCGTGGTGCCCATGGCGACCCATGCGGAGCCGTTCCAGCGCGCGCAGCGGTCTGCCGCCACGCCGTCTGCGGTCGAGAAGGCGCCGACCGCGATCACGTCGCCCCCGGGATGCAGGGCGAGCGCGTGCACTTCGCCGTCCATCCCGGCGCCCAGGGGCAGCCAGGCGGTACCGTTCCATCGTGCAATCCGGCTGCAAGTCGTCCCCCCGGCCGTCGAGAAGGCACCGCCAGCGATCAAGGCGCCGCCCGCGTCGATGGCGAGCGCGAGCACTTCGTCGTCCAAGCCGGTGCCGAGCGGGGCCCAGGTGGTCCCGTCCCAGCGCGCGATGTGCGAGCACGGCACCCCACCCGCACTCGTGAACGCGCCGCCGGCGACGAGGTCGCCGTTCGGCATCCGGCACAGCGCCCGAACCTGCTGATCGACCCCGGTGCCCAGCGGCAGCCACGCATTGCCGTTCCACCGCGCGATGTTCGCGGTGCCGCCGACAGCCGCGCCGAACAGCCCCCCCGCCACGACCTCGCCGCCGTCGAGTGTCACCAACGCGTCGACGCTCGTGCCGGCCAGACCCGCACCGAGCGGTTGGAACGTGATGCCGTCCCACCGCGCGACCAGGCCCATCGCTCCATCCGCCGTCGTCTGGAACGTACCGCCGAGGACGACATCGTCGTCGACCGGAGTCGCGGCGCGCACCTCACCGTCGATCCCTGCTGCTCGCACCGGCGCCCAGGACGTGCCGTCGAAGCGCTTGCACGTGCCATCCGGACTCGGCCAGAACGTCGCCGCATGGTAGGCGCCGTCGTAGTACGCGAGCGAACTCAGCAGCGACGTGCTGGCGCCCATCGGCACCCAGCTGGAGCCGTTGAGCCGACGCACCGGCACCGAGTTGTCCTCGACGCAGGCGACCAGGTCGAATGCGGTCAGCGACTGACCGCGCACGTGCAGGGCGCGGCACGCCGACGACAATCCGCTGCCCACCGGACTCCAGGTGAAAGTGCCGCCGCTGGTCGCAGCGACGTTCGCAGCCGCGACGCCGCCGATCGACGAGAAGTCGCCGCCGACGTACAGCCAACTGACCAGAGAGACCGAGCGCGTGGCCAGGCAGTGGATCACGCTGCCCACCGCCGTCGTCGAGGTCGCCCAGGCGGTGCCGTTCCAACGTTCGAACACGCCCTGGATCGGCGACTGCCGCCAGCCGCCGACGCAGAGCAAGCCCTGGAACGAGACCATCGCTTCGGGCCGTTGCAGCAGCGGCGGCGTCGGCAGGGACGACCACGCGGTGCCGTTCCAGACCCGGATGAAGGCGGTGTCGACGCCGCCGGCAGTGGTGTAGCCGCCGGCCACGAGGTTGCCGCCCCAGACGGTCAGCACCGTCACCGTCTCCAGGTGACTCCCCAAGGGCTGCCATGCAGTCCCGTTCCACAGCGCGACGCAGCTCGAACCGACGACGAACGACCCCGCCGCGACGAGCTGGCCGTTCCACGTGGTGAGTGCGTTGACGCCGCCGAACGTGCCAGGTCCGTCGCCCAGCGTCTCCCACTGGCTGCCGTCCCACGTGATCAGGCGCTGGAACAGGTGGCTCCCGGCAAGCAGGCCGCTGCCGCCGATCGCGAGCCGCTGCGGCATCGGTCCGGCACCGTCCGGATCCCACGGGATCGAAACACGGCCGGTTCCGGACAGCTCCGGCTGCGGGCCGCCTGGCGACCAGGAGAGGGAGCACTGGGCGGTCGCCGAGCGACCGCAGAATGCGGCCAGCAACGAGAGAGCGGCCACGAGGGCCAAGGGGCGAATGGTCGTCATCGCCACCCAGAAACGCCACGCGGAGTGTGAAGTGACGGGCGATCCGCCGCCCCCGGGCCGACCTGCAGGCGCCGCGATCAGCGGCGCAGGCGCGCGCGCAGGGCCGTGCCGGCGGTGTACGCCGCCTCGTCCCACAGGTCCGCATGCGCCTCGGCGCGAACCGCGTCGAGGCAGGCCAATGCCGCTTCGACGAGTTCGCGCGCCCGCGCCTCGTCGCCCGCCGCAGCCGCGGCTTCCGCCAGGCGTACCTTGGCCACGCCGAAGGGAATCGCGGCCCCCGGCCCGTCGGGCCGGGCCGCGACCTCGGCATCGAGCGCCGCGACCACCATCGCATCGAGGGCGTGCGCGCGCTCGAGCCACGACGCGGCGGCCGCTGCATCCGGAGTGCATGCTGCGGCCACCCGCAACCCAGCGGCGGCTGCGCGTTCCCCGCGCCAACCTGCGCCAACGCCGGCAGCCTGTTCGGCGTACGACGCCGCGAGCGCCGCATCGCCTCGCCGCGCAGCAAGGCGCGCTCGCAACAGCAACGCCTCGGCCGCCCGCAGATCGCGCCCTTCCAGTGTGGGGAAGTCGTCCGACAACTTGCCGACCAGCTCGACCAGGCCGACCGCCGACTCGTCGTTACCGGCATCGAGCCGGCGCGCCGCGAGCCATGCCGCCGCTTCGGCGTAGATCGCAGTGTTCGACCCGTTCGTCCCCAGATGCTCGAAGCAAGCGACCAGGCACGCCTCGGTCGTCGCCAGCAGGTCCTCCGGCACGGTCTTGCCGGCGCCGCACAGCGCACAGGCGAGGTAGTAGAGGTTGGTCCAACGCACGTACTCGGTGACCCGCGGCTCGACGTCGGCCGGCAGCGCCACGAGCAGCGATTCGGCCCGCCGCGCGGCGGCCTCGGCTTCACCCAGCAGCGACCGCCGACCGCGTGAGAGCAGCGACATCGCCAGGTAGCTGGACCCTGATGCCAGGGCGCCCTTGGCGACCACGTCGTCGGGGAACCGCTCCACCTGAGTCGACATGATGGCGATGGCCTGACGTTGGTGCGTATCCCCTTCGTCGAGTCGGCCCGACCCGTACATCAGCTCCGCGATCCGCGCGTGCAGCTGCGCAAGATCCGAACAGGGTTCAGCCCGCGTCGGCTCCGCCTCGCACACCTGGCGCATCACCTCGACGACGCGCATCAGCCGGTCGAGGCAGGCGTCGAGATCCCCCTTCGCCATCGCCAGCTCGGACGCGGCGAGCTGCACGCAGGTGATGAGGCTCGGCTCCGGCTGCGCGAACCCGGCGAGCGCCTCTTCCATGCGCCGCAACGTCTCCGTCCCGGCTGCCAGGTCGCCGGCACCGATCTGGTTGCGCAGCAACGACAGCTCGGCCGACATCATGTTCTTGCGCGCCGGCAGCGAAGCAGGGTTGGCGCGCACTTCCTCGACCTGCAGCTGCCTTGCCCGCTCGACCAACGCGGTGATGCGCTCGGCATCGGCCGCCGGATCCAAGGCCGAGGCAAGCTCGACCAGGACGCTCGACAACAGGCCGCAGTAGACGCCCGGGGCATCGGCTTCGCAGCGGGTGAGCAGTTCCGTCGCCCGCTCGAACTCGAGGCGGGCGTCGCCGCGCATGCCCGACGAGAACAGGGCGCGACCCAGCTTGCGTCGGGCGTCACCGAGCACACCGCGCTGCTTGACCTGGTCGCCGACCATGGCCACCAGGGCCTCGGCGTCGGCCACGGCGTCGCGGGAAGTGGCGACGGCGCGCGGATACTGGCCCAGCAGCCAGTACACCTGCGACAACGAGTTCAGGGTGCGCGCCCGCCCTTCGAGGTGCCGCGCGTCGGTCGGTCGGTCGGCGAGGAAGCGGTCGTAGAAGGACAGCGCGTCGCGGATCAGCGCCTGCCGCAGCGGCGCGGAGTTGGGCAAGGCGACCAATTCCGGGTCGTTGGCTCGCGCCAGCAGGCTCGCGACCGCGGCGGCGGCATCGCTCACGCCTGCCTGGACGCGCCGCTCGTAGTGGGTGCGCAGCAGCAGGGCGGCCACACCGATGGTCAGTGCGGCGGCGGCCACGGTCACCGCCACGCGGTGTCGACGCAGCCACTTGCGCAGCCGATAGTGGACCGACGGCGGACCCGCGTGTACCGGCTGGTTGCCAACGTAGCGATGCAGATCGACGACGAGGTCGAGCGCCGAGGCATAGCGCAGATGCCGCTCGCGCTGCAGCGCCTTGATGACGATCCAATCCAGATCGCCTCGCAGGTGATTCACCAGCTGCCTCGGCTCGACACCGCGCAGGCGGGCGAGCGTGGTCGTGATTTCCTTCGTCGTGGCGACGCGGCGGCTCGGCAACGGCGGATCGTCGTCGGTAGTCGTCGGGTGACGTCCCCACGGCAGCTCGCCGGTCAGCAACTCGTAGAGGATCACGCCGAGCGTGAACACGTCGGTGCGCGCGTCGATGTCGGCACGCTGACCGAGCGCCTGTTCAGGGCTCATGTAGCCAGGCGTGCCGACGATCCGCCCCGTTTGGGTCGGGTTGGCCAGGGTGGCGACTCCGCCAGTTGCAGCACTGGCGTCCGCAGGCATCACGGCCTTGGCGATGCCGAAGTCGATGATCTTCGGCCACGGTTGCCCGTCGACATCGACGACCAGGATGTTCGCCGGCTTGAGGTCGCGGTGCACGATGCCGTGGCCATGGGCATGCTGCACGCCAAGGCAGAGTCGCTCGAACAACTCGAGGCGCTGCCGCACCGACAGCCGGCGCTCGTCGCAGTAGCGCGTGATCGGCACCCCGGCCACGTGCTCCATGACGAAGAAGGGGCGTCCGTCGGGCAGCGTGCCGGCGTCGAACACCTTGGTGATCGCGGGATGGTTCTGGCGAGCGAGGAATTGGCGTTCGGTCTCGAAGCGCTCGATGGTCCCGCGGTCGCCGGCGCCGGGGCGCAGCACCTTGATCGCGACCTCGCGGTGCACCGGTTCGCTCTGCGCGCACAGGTAGACGACGCCGAACGCACCTTCGCCGAGGCGCCGCACGACGCGGCAGCCGGCGATCGTCACCGGATCCTCTGCCGCTTGCCCCGGGTAAGCCGTTCGCAGCAGGTCCTCGACCCTGTCGAAATCGGCGCTCATCGCGCGCAGCGCGGCGGCGTGCTGCGGATAGGCGACGAGCAGGTCACGCAGCGCGTCGGCACGTGCCGGTCCCGCGGCGAACAACCGCTCCGTCGCCAGCTCGGCAACGTCCGGAGGCAGGCCAGAAGGCGTCATGGCAGGAACACGCCCCGCTGCTTCAGCCGATGCGACAACTGCAGCAGCGCCCGCGCCAGCAGCTGCCGCACCGCTGGTTCGCTGCGCCCCATCGATTCGGCGATCACTGCATGTGGCAACTGCACGATGCGCGCCAGCGTGATCACTTCGCGATGCTCCTCGCTCAACTCGTCGAGCGCCTCGGTGAGCTTGCGGCCGGTCTCGGCGCCGATCGCATCGACGCTCGGGGTGAGGTAGCTCGCGAGGAACGGCAAACTGCCATCGTCGCACTCGCGTGCGGCGTCGCGTTTGGCACGATCATGGTAGCGGTTCTTGTCGCGGACCTTGTTCAGCGCGGCCGTGAACAGCCAATCGCGAAAGCGCTCCTCGCCGCGGAACTCGAACTTCGCCAGGCCCGCTAGCACTTCGCCGCACACCGACTGCACGACGTCGATGCTGGCTTCGCGTGCACGCACGCGTGGCCCGAGCCTGACTCGCACGTAGGCGTGCAGCCGTGGCAGGTAACGCTCGATCAGGAGCGCCAAAGCGCAACGATCGCCGTCGCGCGCCAAGGCGAAGAGTTGGCTCTCGTCGGTGTCCACGCCTCGCAGTGTAGCACTCGCAATGTCCCCCTTGAGCCGCTGGGCGGCAAGGGGCCTGGATTCGCCGTCACGGGGAAGGCCTGTCGTCGTTTCCTGGAACGAGCTTCCGCCATGCAGTCACCCGCCGGATTCGCGTCCTTCACGCTGTTCGCCGTCATCGCCCTCACCCGCACCATTTGCGCCCAGTGCACATTGGAGTGGTCGTCGATGGGGCCACAGCCGACCTTGGCAGGCTCGCCCCTGCAAACCACGCTCTGGGATCCGGACGGTGCCGGCCCCTTGCCGCAGCGCCTGGTCATCGGTGGCGAGAATCTGACGGCCGGCACGGTCACTGCGACCCAGGTTGCGAGTTGGGACGGCGCGAACTGGCACGGGATGCCGGCGCTCGGCTCGGGCTACGTCGCCGCGCTCACGGTGTGGAACGGGCAGCTCGTCGTCGGCGGCACGTTCACCAGCGGCGGGCTCAACCACATCGCACTGTGGAACGTCACCTCCTGGCAGGCCCTGGGTCCGGGAGTGCCCGGGACCGTCGACGAAATGACCGTCTGGAACGGCAACCTGGTCGTGGCAGACCGGGTGGGGTTCTCACAATCGACATTCCGCACCTGGAACGGAGCCACGTGGTCGCAGTTGCCGGCGGCGCCGGGATTGGACTCGACAGTGGGCATGGTCTCGTTCCAGGGCGTGTTGGTGGTCGCTGGCAATGGGAACCCCACGGGCGGGGTGCTGGCACGCTGGGACGGCACCCAGTGGTTGCCGCCGATCATGGCATCCAGCAATCTCAGCTGCCTGGCCGTCCGGTCCTTCTCCCTGTCGAGTTCGCTCTACGTCGGCGGATCCTTCAGCTCGATCGGCGGCACAGCGGCACAGAAGATCGCGACGACGTCGAACATCACGACGCCGGTGTGGAGCCAGGTCGGCAACGGCCTCGCTTCGCCCTGCAGGAGTCTGCACGTGCGTGCAACCTCGGCCCTGGCGACGGCGATCGTCGCGACGAGCCTGGGCGGCGTGGACTCGGTCATGCAGCTGGTGAATGGCACCTGGCAACCGATGGGGCAACCGGGCTCGGTGTCTCGCGTCACGTACTACGCCGGCAGCTACCACCTGTTGCCCGTCGGTTCGTCGGCGGCATCCTGCTTGCGCTACGACGGGGCCACTTGGGCGCCGGTCACGGGCCCGGGCTTCGATGGGGAGGTTCGCGCGGTGACGCCGAGCGGCGCCGACGTGATCGTCGGCGGTACCTTCACGAACACACCGTCGGGCCCCATCGGACGTGTTGCCCGTTGGGACGGCACCACGTTCACCGCACTGGGCAGCGGCATCGTCGGAACGAGTGTCGATGCGCTGTGCGCGGGCGCGGGCAACGTGTTCGTCGGCGGCACCTTCGTCACCGCCGGGGGCCTGACGGCGAACAACGTGGCCCGGTGGAACGGCAGTGCCTGGTCGGTGCTCGGCCTCGGCTGCAACGACCAGGTGCTCGCCCTGTGCCGCATGCCGAACGGCGACGTGATCGCCGGCGGCAAGTTCACGACGGCAGGCGGCGCACCGTGCTCGCGGATCGCGCGATGGAACGGCAGCAGCTGGTCGTCGCTCGGCAGCGGCCTGAACGGGGACGTGCGCGCCATCGCCGCGCGGGCCGACGGTCGCATCTTCGTCGGCGGCTCGTTCACGGCCGCCGGGGGAGTCGCATGCGCCAACATCGCCCAATGGGACGGCAGCGCGTGGTCGAGCCTCGGCACGGGCTTGCAGCACTACGTGTTCGGCCTGGCAGTGCTGCCCAACAGCGACGTGATCGCCGTGGGCGATTTCCTCGCGGCCGGCGGGTTCCCGGCCGACCGCGTCGCCCGCTGGAATGGGGCCGCGTGGGCGGCGATTCCCTCGGCGAGCAACGACGCGTCCCACGTCGCCGCCGTCCTGGCACTGCCGAACGACGACTTCGTCGTGGGCCACGGCTTCCACACTCCCGCGCTCCCGGATGAAGGCATTTCGCGCTGGACCAACAGCTCCTGGCAAGGGCTCGGTGCGTTCGCCGTCGCCACCACGACGGTTACCCCGCTTGTGCTCTGCCTCGCCCAGCGGCTCAACGGCGAACTCGTCGTCGGCGGCAGGTTCCAGACGGTGCAAGGCACGGTGTCACCAGCGCTGGCCACGATCGGCTCGACCTGCCTGCCGCAGGTGCAGCCGTTCGGGACCGGCTGCACTGCGGCAGGACCGTTGACGCTGACGGCCGAAGCCCTGCCGTGGCTCGGCGCGGCCTTCCGGACCACGACGACCGGCATCGCGGCCAATTCGCTGTGCATCGGCATCACCGGCTTCACGGCGATGTCGGTGCCGCTCGCCCAGCTGTTGGCCCAGGGTCAACCGGGCTGCTCGCTGCTCGTGTCGCCCGACTTCCTCACCGTCCTGCCGATCCAGGCGGGAAACGCCCACTCGAGCCTGATGCTGGCCAACGACGTCGCGCTGCTGGGGATGACGTTCCACCAGCAGACACTGCCGCTCGAGTTCAACGGCACCGGCGCGTGGATCGCGCTGCGCAGTTCCGGCGCGCTGACGGCAACGATCGGCACGTTGTGACGGCTGGGCGTCAGCCGGCGCCCCCGCGCGGCGGCAGCTTGCCGGCGATCCAGATCGTGCGCCGTGGCCCCTTGTGGCCGCGCGCGCGCACCGTGTGCTCCTGCACCGCGAAGCCGACGCCGCGCAGGCGCTTGGCGAACGGCGTGTCCTGCGCCGACGACCAGACCGCGAGCGCGCCGCCGGGGCGCAGCGCATTGCGCGCGCGGACCAGGCCGCGGTCGCCGTAGATCTCGCCGTTGGCCGGCCGCGTCAGGCCGTCGGGGCCGTTGTCGACGTCGAGCAGGATCGCGTCGTAGCGCTCGCGACCCTGTGCCATCACCTCGCCGACGTCGCCGATGACGACGTGGACGCGTTCGTCGCGCAGCGGATGGCCGGCACAATGGCCGAGCAGGTCGCGGTTCCAATCGACGACCTCGGGCACCAGTTCGGCGACGTCGATGCGCGCTGCGGCGGGCAGCAGCGCGAGCGCGCGCGCCAGCGTGAAGCCCATGCCGAGACCGCCGATCAGGACCGCCTGCACGGTCGGCGCGCCCGGCCGCGTCAACGCCAGCTCGGCGAGCATCTCCTCGGACGCATGGATCCGACTGGTCATCAGCTCGTGGCCGCCGATGCGGTAGCTGAAGTCGCGGTCGTGCTGGTAGCACGACAGCTCGGCGTCGTGGCCGGGGATGGCTGCCTTGGCGAGCAGGACGTGCGGGAGCAAGTGGCACACTATGCCCGAGGCGGCGTCACTTGCCCATCGGGGCGCACGGCTGCGCGATTCGTGGTGTTCCCGTCATCGACTATCATCCCGAGTCGCGATGGCGACTTCCGGCACGAGTCGAGATGAGTGAGATCGCAAGGCCTCTGCGCCTCTACCTGCGCCTGGCGTTCGGCATCTGCTGGGGCCTCGGCCTCGTCATGCTCATGCTGCCGCTGGCGGAAGGAGCACCCAGGGTGGCGATCTGGTTCCTGGCCGTCGCCGGTGGACCGACCCTCGCAGCGTTGGCAGCAGCTCGCGCGTCGGGAAGGGAGGTCCTTGCCCAGTACGCGGCGCGGATCGCGCGACCTGGCGGACCGTGGCTCCTGGTCGGCCCCGTTCTCATCCTCGCCATCCACCTGCTCGCGGCAACCTGTCGCGGCGCCCCGCTGCACGGGAACGGCGTGGGGACGCTGGTCGCCAGCGTCGTGGCAACCACGCTCGTCGACCCGGGACCGCTCGAGGAGTTCGGCTGGCGCGGCTTTCTCCAGCCGTTGCTGCGCCGCCGCTTCAGCGTGCTCGTTTCCTCACTGATCGTCGGCGTCGTCTGGGGGATCTGGCATCTGCCCGCGCTGGTGTTGCCGGGATTCCCGCAACACGACCCGGCCACACCCCTGCCTCTCGCGATCGGCCGATTCCTGCTGCAGACGACGGCGCTTTCGGTGGTCATGGGCCACGTCGTCGACCGCGCACGGGGCGCCGTGGTCCCCGCGATCCTGATGCACTGGGCCGCGAACCAAGGCGCCGCAGGCCACCTCTCTGCATTCGATCCGTCTGCGTGGACGGTGGCGATCACCGCCACGGCGTTGTTGGTCGTCGCAGCCCTGCCACCGCGAACCGACGACCGCAGTGGTTGACCGGGACTCGCGCGCCGGCCATCGTCGGCGCGCTTCCCGGCCAACGCCGCCACCGCGGCCCGCCCCTCCCGACCATCATGGACCGCGCATCCTTCCTGTCCGACGACTGCCCGCCGATGGGCATCTACGAGACGCTCTACGCCTTCCGCGACAGCTTCGGCCAGTTCATGGGCTCGCCGGGCACGCACCCGTGGTCGCAGGGCTTTCCGCTGACGACGCAGCTCGACGGCGGCCCCGCACTGCCTGGCAGCGTCGAGGTGACGGCGGAGGACCGCTTCTACCCCAAGGCGTGGGGACACCCGAAGCTGCGTGAGGCGATCGCCGCGCACTACAACGGCTTCTACGGTTCGCGCATCGCGCCGGAGAACGTCATGGTGTTCGCCGGCGGGCGCCCCGGCATCTACACGGTGCTCGCATTCCTCAAGAAGCACGTCGAGGTGCGCATCGGCAACGTCGAGTGGCCCGCGTATCTCGACATCCTGACGCAGACGCAGACCGCGTGGCGCGTCGTGCCGTTCACCAAGGAGAACGGCTTCCATCCGCCAAACTCGGCCTACTTCGATCGCACGGGCCTCAACGCCAAGACGCACCTGCTGCCGGTCATCTCCAATCCGGGCAACCCGACGGGCCACACGCGCGCCGGCAGGGAACTCGAGGAGCTGATGGCGCTGGCCGAGCAGCCGAAGAACGGCATCCTGCTCGACGAGGCCTACGAGATGTTCCACGAGTCGAAAGGCGTCAGCGGCATCCGCTACGTCAGGGACCTCGACAACAGCAACGTGTTCCTCGCCGGCGCGTGCACGAAGGGCCTGCAATGCCCCGGCATCCGCATCGGCTGGATCATCGCCAGCCGGAAGAACATCGAGACGCTGTCGAACTTCTCGAGCTTCGGCATGGGCGGCGTCAGCCACCCGTCGCAGCTCTACGCGGTCGAATTGCTGCGACCCGAGCGCGTCGCGCAGGCGCGCGAGGCGGTCGCGCGGCACTACGGCATGCAGCGCGAACGCTACGGGCGCGCGTTCGCGGCGATGGGCCTGCAGGTGCACACCGGCGACGGCGGCTTCTACCACTGGCTCGAACTGCCGGCCGGGCTCGACGCCCACGAGCTGAACCGGCGCCTGTTCAAGCACGGCGCGGCGATCCTCAAGGGTTTCGACTGCGACATGGCGCGGCCGCACGACAAGGACCCGGGCTACCGGTCGCCGTACGCGTCGTTCTTCCGCTTCTCGTTCGGCCCGCTGCTGCCGGCGACGTTCGAGTCCGACGTCGCGATCCTGCGGCAGGTGCTCGATGAGTATCGCGCCAGCGCGAATGCGCCGTCGAAGTCGTAGAAGTGGTTTCGCAATTGGCGGGCCGGCGAGGGCGAGCAACCGCGGTCGAGGGCAAGGAGCGAATTCAGAGCGGAATCGGTGGATTCCGTGGCGAGTTCGCGACGCAGCCATCGGCAGCGGGGGCCGGCCGCAGCCGCCCGTGCTTCGTGAAGCCACTTCCAGGATCTGCCCCCAGCACGGTCTCGCGGCGGTAGCCGCTCGCGAGTATCATGAATGGGATGGCCGATCGTCAGAGCCGTAGTGCGCAGCGCTCCCAATGGTCGGTGCGCATCGTGCGTGGTGTGGTCGGCAAGCACGAGGCGGCGGCGCTCGAGGAGACTTCGCCAGAGCAGCGTCTGGCAATGATGTGGGAACTGGTGGTGCAGGCTTGGGCTCTGGCCGATCGGCCGTTGCCCGAATATTCGCGTCACGAAACGCCGGTTCGCGTGCTGCGGGATGGAGCGCGGTCGTGACCGGGCTCGATCAACTCAATCCTGATTTTCGCGACATGGTCGCCGCACTGTGCGACGCCGGTGCCGAGTCCTTGTGGTCGGAGCTTTCGCGGTGTCCTTCCATGGCCATGCGCGGACAACGGGCGACCTTGATCTTTGGGTCAAACCAAGCCCGCCAAACGCCGTGCGGGTGATGCAGGCGCTGGCGAGGTTCGGCGCACCCGTGGCGGCGTTGGGCGTCGGCACGGCGGACTTCGAGCGCGCGGATGTGGTCGTGCAGATCGGCCTGCCGCCGCGCATCGACCTGCTGACGGGCATCAGTGGGGTGACCTTCGAGGCCGCCTGGCGTTCGCGCGTCACGGTCGAGTGGCAGGGTCACGAGGTCGGCTTCCTCGGACTGGATGATCTGCTGCGCAACACGCGAGCGACGGGGCGCACCAAGGACCACCTCGACATCGAAGAGCTCGAGCGGTTGCACCGATCGGCAGACTGACCGCACGTTGGCGGGGCCTGCTGACCCGCACGAGTGCCAGGGCGAGCGCGAAGCCGTAGGATCCCCGCGTGCCGAGCCGCCCGAATCGTCCCCGCCCAGGCCAGCGCCCACGCGCCGGCCTTCGCTCCCGCCCGCCGGTCGCCGAGCCGGTGCACTGTGTGCACTTCGGCACCTGCGGCGGCTGCTCGTCGCTCGACCAGCCGATCGCCTGGCAGCTGCACGAGAAGGCCGCCGAATGCGAAGCGCTGCTCGAGCCGGTCCTCGACGGCCAGCGCATCGCCTTCGACGAACCGGAGACGACGCCGCGGCACTTCCGCACGCGCCTGCTCTACCCGGTGCGCCCCGATCGCGACGGCCAACCGATCGCCGGGCTCTACGAGTTCCGCAGCCACGCGATCGTGCGCATCGAAGAGTGCAAGACGATGGATCGCTGGCTGGTCGGCTTCGGCCAGGCCGCCGAGGCGGCGCTGCGCGACCTGCGGCTCGCGCCGTTCGATCCGCGGCGCAAGCGCGGCAAGGTCAAGGCGCTCTGGGCGCGGCTCGCCAGCGGCACCGGCCAGGTGCTCGCCGGCGTCGTCACCTCGCCGGGCGAGTTCGCCAAGGGCAAGGCGCTCGCCGACGCGTTCTACCAGGCGGCGCGCGCGCAGCCCGAGGGCCGCAAGCCGCGCCAGCTGGTCGGCGTCGTCCACAGCATCAGCGAACGCGAGGACGAGTTCCTGCTCGCCGATCGCCACATGCCGCTGCGCGGCAGCGACCACATCACCGACCGCCGCGACGACCTGACGTTCCGCATCAGCGCCGGCAGCTTCTACCAGATCCACGCCGACGCCCACCGCCTGCTCTACGCGCCGGCGCTGCGCCTCGTCGGCAAGGTCCGCGGCCAGCACGTCGTCGACGGCTTCGGCGGCGTCGGCACCTTCGGCCTGCGCCTCGCCAAGGCCGGCGCCGCGCGCGTCACGATCGTCGAGGACAACGCCGCCGCCTGCCGCGACGCCGAGCACAACGCCAAGGCCAACGACCTCGCCGGCGTCGAGGTCGTCAAGTCGCCGTTCGCGTCATGGCACCTGCCGCCCGGCGTCGACCTCCTGGTCGTCGACCCGCCGCGCAGCGGCCTCGGCAGCAAAGCGATCCAGCGCGTCCTCGCCGCCCCGCCCGCGCGCATCCTCTACGTCGCCTGCGCCGCCGATTCGCTGGCGCGCGACCTCGGCGAACTGCACGCATCCGGCTATCGGGTGCGGGCGATCCGGCTGTGCGACATGTTCCCGCACACGGAGCATGTCGAGCTGGTGGCGTTGCTGGAACGGGGCGCGTGAGCCGGCTCGCTGCGATTACTGCAATGGATCTTGTGCCGACATTGCGCTGACATTCGCTCGGCAGCGCCTACCGCATCCAAAGCAGGGACGACAAGGATATCGTGACGATTCGGGGATCGGGGACCTCGACGTCGTCTTCGAGTGTCACGAGCAGGCCAAAAGGTGAATTGTAGACGCTCTTCTCGAGGAATGCGACGAGGCCCCGCGTGTCTTCCACCGGATCGATGCGACGACGATACTTGACCTCGATTGGAATGCGCCTTGTGCCGATCGTCACAACGAAGTCGACCTCGGGTTCGATTCCCCGGGCAGGGAAGTGCGCGACTTCGAGATTGGGGACGGACGCGAGGAAGTAGCCCAGGGCGCTTTCCGCGATGCGGCCTGCGAGGCTGCTCAGATCGGGCGAAGCAGCCAGGGATTCGGGGTCGAGGGGAATGACCTCCTGCAGCCAGCTGGCACGGATCGCGTGATCGCAGATGCAGACTTTTGCCGGCGCCTTCTTCTTCTTCAGACGCAGTTCGAGCGGTTGGATGAGACGCATGAGCAACGTGCCGTCCAGGAATTTCAGATAGGTGAGGACACGCGTGTAACCGATGTTCGCGTTGAGCGCGCGGTTCAGCTCGGGGACGAGCACGTTCGATCCAGGCGCCTGCCCGGCATAGCGGCAGGCCAGACGAAACACCTCCTCGAGCAGGTGTTCGTCGCGCTTGCGTCCTCGACTACCCATGCGCAGGTCGTGCTGGATGGCCCGCTGTATCACGGTCTCGTTGAGGTAACTCGCGACCTCGGGCCAGGTGCTCTGCGGATTTTCGTGGACAACCGGATAGCCGCCTCGCTCAGAATAGTGGCGAAACGCACTGCGACGCGCTGCGCGCTCGTCGCGCGCCTTGTCGACGGCTGCCAGCCAGAAGCTCCGTTGGGCAAGTTCGCCCATTCCGTTGTCGATCCAGTGGGGCGCTGCGACTTCGCCATCCCTCAGCTGGGCGATTTCACGCAACAAGAGGGGGCCGAGGGTCAGTGTCTGGACCCGGCCAGCGATGCTGTCCTTGCCGGCATCGATGCGCAGCGACGAGCTCCCGGTCACGAGGACGCGAACCGTGTGCTGATCGACGAGATGTTTGATTTGCGGAGCCCAGTCGGCGAGGTTCTGCACCTCATCGAACAGGAGGTAGGCGACCTCACCTTTCTGCGCCAGGCGATTGAAGGTTGACTTCGCGACAGCGCTTTCGAAACCGCGGGCAATCTGCAGAACGGGCTCCGTGAGGGCTGCGAGCGACGGCAGTTCATCGAACGCGACGTACAGGATCCGTCTTGGTGCTACGCCCTGCGACAGCAGTTGCGCGATCAGCTGACGCACGAGCACGGTCTTTCCCACGCGCCGCGGTCCACGGAGCACGACGCCAGGGGTGAGGCCGTGCTGCAGAAGCTGCATCAGCTTGGGGAATACCCATCGGCGAAATGAGGGGATGCTCGGTCCAGGCTCCCCTGACCAATGGGGGTTCATCTGCTTCAACGTGTCCGCGACACCCGAGGGCAGCGAGCCGCTGAAGAAGTCGAGTTGGCTCATCGATTCTTGACCCTCGGTGCCAAAGGCGAACGAAGCAGGTGAGTGCGAAGCTTGGCCCAGTCTCCCAAACTGCGATCACGAGCGACAGCCTGGAGTCGCGTACCGCTCCCCGAAGAACGCGAGCGCGGAGGCGGGCCTTCGCCCCGCCGAGCACGCTTCGGGAAGCCTGACGCCGCAGGGTGGCGAAGCGGCACGCTCGGTGGCTGTGGTGATGAAAAATCCGGGCGAGACCGCTCCGCCGTAACCCCACCGTCCGGTCCCACCGACCCTTCCGCTGCCTCGCCAAGTGTCGTAGCTGCGGCGGCCGCATGGCTGCTTTCGCCGAGCTACCCTGTCGCTAGGCTGTTCGTTCCCCACCACCGCAGACACGCTCCGATTCGAATGCGCCTACTCTCCCCGCTGTCCCTCGCGGGTTCTGCTTCCCTGCTCGTCGTGCTGGCGAACGTCGGCCCGTTCTTCGTCGCCCCGACCGAGGTCCAGATGCCCGGCACGCAGCCGCTGCAGGCCTTCATGATGGGCGGCGTCGTCGCCTGCCAGGGCTGCCATGGCTACTACAACCAGGCCGTCGAGCCGGTCGAGAACTGGCAGGGCAGCATGATGGCGCAGGCGGGGCGCGACCCGTTGTTCTTCGCCGCGCTCGCGGTCGCCGAAGGCGATTTCCCCGGTGCCGGTGACTTCTGCATCCGCTGCCACTTCCCGCGCGGCTGGCAGGCCGGGCGCGCGTCGGCGACCGACGGCTCGGCGCTCGATCCGGTGCTCGATGCCGAAGGCATCGAATGCGCGGTCTGCCACAACATGGTCAACCCGGACGGCAGCGAGCATCCGGGCGTCCAATCGGCGCCTTACATCGCCAACGACGGCGGCACTCCGGCGCAGGGTTACCACGGCAGCGGCATGGTGGTGCTCGCGGGCAACCAGACGCGCTACGGGCCGTATTCCAACCCGACCGCGGGGCACGCCTGGGCGCAGTCGCTGTTCCACCGCTCGGCGAAGATGTGCGGCACGTGCCACGACGTCAGCAACCCGGTCGTCGGCGACCTCGCCCCCAACAACGGCGCGATGACGCCGCTGCCGGCCGGCAAGTTCAGCGGCACGCTCGGCACGCCGGTGACGACGAAGGCCGCGTTCCTCAACCAGCCCTACACCTACGGCATCGTCGAGCGGACGTTCAGCGAGAACACGATCAGCGCGCTGTCGTCGCTGCCGGTCGCGAACTTCGCCAGCCTGCCGGTCGATCTGCAGCGCGGCGCGCTGAAGCGCGCGCACGACCAGGCGCTGATCGCCGGCACCAACGGCAACTACGAGGACAACACGGTCCGCACGTTCACCTGCCAGTCGTGCCACATGGAGCCGATCACGGGCGAAGGCGCGGCGTTCGGCATCGCGCCGCTGCGCAACGACCAGCCGCTGCACGACCTGACCGGCGCCAACACGTGGGCGCCGGACCTGATCCGCTGGCTCGACAACCAGACGCCGAGCCGCCTGCGCATCGGCGCGGGCGTCACCGCCTCGCAGTCGGCGGCGATGGACCGCGGCATCCTGCGCGCGCGCGCCTCGCTGCAGCGCGCCGCCGCGCTCGACGTCACCGGCAACACGCTGCGCGTCGTCAACCTGACGGGCCACAAGCTGATCACCGGCTACCCCGAAGGCCGACGGATGTGGCTGCGCACGACGTGGCGCAACGAGCAGAACCAGGTGCTGCGCGAAGACGGCCGCTACGGCCCGATGCAGGCGAACGTCAACGGCACCAACTACACGGTCAACACGATCCTCGATCCCAACGCGCGCGTCTACGAGACCAAGATGGGTCTGACGCAGGACTGGGCCTACAAGCTGCTGACGCTCGGCGTGCTGCCGACGTTGCCGCTCGCGTTCGACCACCAGACCGGCGCGGTGACGATGACGGTCGGGCTGCTCGCCGCGATGCCGCCGGGGTCGACCCACGAGTCGTTCCACTTCGCGCTCAACAACACGATCCTCAGCGACAACCGCATCCCGCCCTACGGCTTCCAGCGCGCCGCGGCGCTGACGCGCAATGCGCTGCCGGTGCCGGCGAACCAGTTCGGCAATCCGCCGGCGAACGGCAACTACGACTACTTCGACACCGTGCCGCTGAACCCGCCGGCCGGCGCGACGCGCGCGACCGTCGATCTGCTCTACCAGACGACCAGCTGGGAATACGTGCAGTTCCTGAAGCTCGCCAACCCGGGCACGAGCGCGTTCCTGGCGACCGCCGGCGACGACGTGTTCGACGGCTGGCTGGCGACGGGGCAGTCGACGCCTGAGGTCATGACCCAGGCGCACTGGTGCAACCTGCCGGGCACCAACGAGGACCTCGTGCTGAAGACCAAGGTCGGCAACTCGCCGCTCGACACGACCTGCGGCAAGATCGTGCGCGCCGGCGACACGGTGCAGCTCGAGGTGACGAGCCCGAACGGCACGCACGTCGCGCACATCGGCGGCCTGTTCCTGCAGATCCACGACGCCTCGGCGCCGCCGCTGTCGGGGATCATCCCCGGCCTCCACCTCGACCACGACGACGGCTACCTGGTGATCCCGGGCGTGCCGGCGGCGGGCTGGTCGTGGTCGTTCACGATGCCGGCGGGCATCAACCGCGATTTCCTGCGCTGGCAGGCGCTGATGCTGACGCCGAATCCGGCGAACGGCTTCTTCGCGCTCAGCGACGCGCACGATCTCTGGATCAAGGGGTGAGCCGGAACGCCGCGTCGCCTTCGCGCCGGCTCGCCCGCGGCGCGCGTCAGGCGCCGCGCAGGCGCTGCAGCACGGCGCGCGCGGTCGCCGACAGGCCGGCCGGATCGGTGGCGCGCTCGAGCGCGCGCTGCGCGCAGGTCGCGGCGTAGAGCGCTTCGCGCCCCGCCGCGTCGAGATCGAAGAACGCCGGGTGGAAGCGCAATTCGCCGTCGCCGGGCGCGGGGCGGTGCGCGCTGACGGCCGCTTCGACGAGCAGATCGCGGTCCTTGCTCATGCCATCTCCAGGGCGAGGTCGATGCCCGCGCGCCGCAGGCATTCGGCCAGCAGGGCGCGCGCGCGCGTGATGTTCTGCAGGAAGGTGTTGGTCGTCATGCCGACCGCGGCGGCGAGTTCGCGATCGGCGCGCAGGCCGCCGTCGTCGAGCCGCGCGGTCAGCGCGCGCGACGGCTGCTTGGGCAGCTTGTCGCGGCACGCGGCGACCGCGGCGCGCACCGCGGGATCGGGCGCGCCGGCGGGTTCGACCGCGGCGTCGGGAACGGCCGCGAGCGCCGCGACCGGCGCCGTGCGGTGGCGGCGCGCCTCGCTGATGGCGAGGTTCTGCACGATGCGCACCGCCAGGCGCAGCAGGCCGTGCGGCCGGCCGTCGCCGGCGCAGCGCGGCGCCACCTGCCAGGCGCGCAGCAGGCCTTCCTGCAGCACGGCCTCGGTGTCGACGCAGGCCGCGAACCGGCGCAGGCCGGCCCGCAGCGGCGGTTCGGCCCGCACCAGCCAGCGGGCGAACGCCTCGGCGTCGCCCGCGGCGATCGCGGCCAGCTCGCGGTCGGTGTCGTCGTGGTCGCTCATGCGATCGGCACGTCGAGCACAACCGAACCGTCCGTCCAGCGCAACCGCACCGCCGCCGCCGTCGGCATCGCCGCCAGAGCCAGCAGCACGAGCTGCGCGTGCACGCCGACCAGCAACGGCCCGGTGAGGGTCGTGCGCGCCGCGTCGACCGCGAGTTCGACCTCGCGACCCTCGGCGAACACCACGGTGACGCGCAGCGGTGCGTGCCACGTGGCCAGGCCGTCGATCGCGAAGATCCAGCCGCCGTCACCGCGCGAGCGGAGCCGCGCGCGCACCGTCGGCGGCGGGGACGGCGGCGCCGGCGGCTCGTTCGCCTGCCTGCGCTCGGCGCGCGCGCCACCGGCGCCATCGGCGCCATCGGCCTTCGCCTGGCCGAGGTCCGAGCGCGGCGACCGCACGCGCTCCTTCTTGCTCACCTCCCTCGACTTCGGCGCCGGCATGCCCGCGGGCATGGCCCGGCAGACGCTCGGTGCCGGCGCGGCCAGCAGCTCGTCGCACTCGGCCATCACCGGCAGGCTGCGGCCGCGCAGACCGAGCCGCTCGATCGACATGCCGTGCGGCAGCTCCTGCGGCACGACGACGTGGCGCTGCGGCGAACGCGGGTCGACGCGCAGCTCCGCCGCGACGGCGATCCACGACGTCTGGCGCGTCGCGATGCGGTGCGCGAGGCCGAGCGCCTCGATCTGCGCGTCGATCGTCGCCGCCGGCGCGCCGGCCGCGAGCGCGACCTCGAGGTCCTCGACGCATTCGCGGCCGAACAGGCGCCCGATCGCGGCGTCGCCGCCGGCGATCGGCGCGACGTGCAGCTCGTGGACGAACGGGCCGTCGACGGTCGCGCCGCGGACCACCAGCGTGCCGCCTTCGGGTCGCAGCCGCAGCGCGAGCCGCGCCGGCGCGCCGCCGAACACGTCGGGCATCGCCGCGGGTGCGCAGGCGAGCACGGCGGAACCCGTGATCTGCAGCTCGTCGACCAGCGGCGACGCGGTGCGCGTCAGCAGCCGCTGCGCGGCCGGCACCGGATCCTCGCCGATGCCGATCAGCACCTCGAGCCCGCGCCCGGCGCGCGCGGCGCCGCGCGTCAGCGTGCGATTCGGCGCCGAACCGACGCCGACGACGTGGACGCGGGCGTGCGCCGGCAGGCCGTTGCTGATCGCGCCGACGATCTCGCGCTCGAAACCGATCTGGCCGTCGCTGACCAGCACGACCTGGCGCTGCACGCCGGCGCGCGCGCCGTGCAGCGCGGCGAGGATCGCGTCGTGCATCTCGGTACTGCCGCTCGCCTGCAGGCCGTGCAGCCAGCGCAGCGCCGCGGCCTTGTTGGCCGCCGTCGCGAACACCGGCTTCCGCTGCCAGGCCTCGGGCCGCGACGCGAACGCGATCAGCTCGAGCCGATCCTCGGCGTCGAGCGAGCCGATCAGCGACGCCGTGACCGCCTGCGCCTGCGCGAGCGGCGCGCCGTGCATCGAACCGCTGATGTCGAGCAGCACGATCAGGTCGCGCTGGCGGCGGCGCAAGGTGCTGCCGACGCGCGGCGGCACCAGCGTCAGCAGGCCGAACGCCTGGCCGGCGAGGCCGCGTTCGCCCTGCAACGTGCGCAGCGTGAGGCCGACCGCGGGCGCGGCGACCTGCCAGGTGACGACGACGTCGCGATCCATCGCGACGCGGCCGTCTTCGGTGCCGAACAGGACGAGCGCGCCCGCGCACGGGTCGACCGGCTCGCCGATCGTGATCCCGTGCGACGGCGAGCGCACCGCGCCCGGGCCTGGGACGACCAGCACGTCGTCGATCATCAGCAGAAGCTCGCAGCGCGGCGGCAGCGGCGTCGACGGGTCGACGACGTCGACCGCGATCCGGTCCGCATCGGCGACGCGGCCAGCCGCGCCGAGGTAGCGCGGCGCGACCGTCGTCGGGAAGCGCCACTGCCACCCGCCGTCCTGCCACAGCAGCGGCTGGTCGACGTCGATGGTCGCCTCGATCTCGGCTCCCGGCGGCACGTTGCCGAGTTCCTGCGTGAACAGGCTGCTGCGATCCTGCTCGAGCAGCGCGGCCGTGCGACCGGACGCCAGCGCCTGCTCGAAGCGTTCGCGCGCGGCGGCGCGCCGGTCGATCTCGCCGACGACGTGTTCGTCGCCGATGCGGAAGGCGAAGCCGCCGACCGCCGCCTCGGCCGGCAGCGGCAGCTGGTAGGTGACGTGCAGCGGCTCGGCGAACGGGTTGCGGAAGGTCTGCACGAGGCGGACCGCGGCGAGGCCGGCGGCGGCGCGGACTTCGAGGCGCGTCGCGGCCAGCGGCAGCGTGCGGCCGTCGGCGGTGACCAGGGTGCCGCAGGAGGGCGAGGACAAGGCAGGCGAGAGTGTCGTCATGGCAGGGTCTTTGGGAAAGGCGTTCTGCCCGCCTTCACGAACCTGCCGCGGATCGGTGACAGCGATTCCCCGCGAATTCGCGCCCGGCCGGGACCCCCCCATGCCACGGCCCCCTCGCCCGCACCCGGCCGCCACCCGCGCCGCGCGTCACAGGATGTCGAGGATCCCGGTCGCGCCGTTGGTCAGCGTGTCGACGTTGGCCGCGTAGTTGGCGTCGACGCTGATCGGCACGTGGAACGGCAACGCCTGCTGGTCGCCGACGCCGCCGAGCGCGGCCGCGACGAAGGCGCGCGACAGCGTCGTCAGGTCGCGGTCGGCCGCCATCGCGACCAGCGGCGCGATCGCCCGCCGATCGCCGATCCGCGCGATCGACATCGCCAGCGCCGCGAGCGTCGCCGTGCTGTCGGTGCGGGCCAGCTGCGCCAGCAGCCGGTCGTTGGCCTCGCGGTCGCCGAGTCGGCCGAGCGCGACCGCCGCCTGCTGCAGCAGCTCAGGGCGCCGCAGCGAGCGATCGACGATCGCCAGCAGCTGCGGCACGGCCGCGCGATCGCCGAGCAACGCCAGCGAGATGCACAGGTAGCCCGCGAGTTCGGTGCGGACCTCCTCTTCGTGCAGCAGCCGCTCGACGACCGGCACCGCCGGCTCGAAGCCGGTCAGGCCGACGGCGATCGCCAGCGCCCCGCGCAGCCCGTCGCTGCGTTCGTCCTGCAGGTCCCCGAGCAGGAGCCGACCGGTGCTCTCGTCGACCGCGCCGGCCGCCGCCGCGCGCGCCGCGCACAGGCCGAGCGCGAGCGCCGCCCACGGCCGGTCCGTCCCGCGTCGCGAATGCGCATAGGCGTCGCGCAGCCGTTCGCGGTTGGCCGGGCCACCGATGCGACCCAGCGCCAGCAGCGCGAAGTAGCGCGCCTGCCGGTCGACGTCGTCCTGCGCCCGATCGAGCAGCGCCTTGGCGAACACCGCGTCCTCGCGGTGCCGGTCCTCCGCTTCGCACAGCATGCCGAGCGCCAGCGCCGCCGACTGACGCACCTCGTTGCTGCGCCGGGGCCGCGCGGTGAACGCCGCCGCGAACTGCTCCTTGCAGCGCTGGTGGACCGCCGAACTGCCGCGGCCGAGCAGCCTCGCGATCGCCACCGGCGCGTGCGCCTGCACGATCTCGTCGTCGCGGCCGAGATCGCGGCCGAAGAACTCGAGCAGCTCGTCGACCGTCTGCCACGCCAGCCGCAGCTGGCGCCCGCTGCCGCGTTCGCCGCCCAGGATGCCGAGCGCGGTGACCGCCGCGGTGCGCAGCTCGAAGCCGTGGTCGCGCTTGTCCTGCAGCACCGCCCACAGCAGGTCGTGGATCTGCGTCCGCAGCGCGATGTCGTCGTTGGCGCGCGCGCACAGGCCGAGGCCGTAGGCGGCGAACGCGCGCGTCCGTTCGCCGACCCGCCCGCCGACCAGTTGCCGCCCCGCATCGTCGTCGCGCAGCAACCCGGCGAGCTTCGGCACCGCCGTCGCGCGCGCCGAGATGCCGAGTGCCAGCACGGCGGTCTCGCGCACCTCCTGGTCGTCGCGCGCGATCCGCGACGCGATCAGCGCCTCGACGTCGACGCCGGGCGCGTCCAGCGCGACCTTGCCCAGCGCGATCAGGCACGCGCTCTGCACGTCGCGGTTGCGTTCGCCTTCGATCAGGTCGCGCAGCGCCGGCACGATCAGGTCGCGCCGGTCGTCCGCGGTCGGCGCCAGCATGTCGAAGCCGGCCGCGGCGTGCCGCGGGCCGAGGTAGAAGTCGTCCGACCCCGTCATCGGCGCCGAGCAGCCCAGCAGCACCGCTGGCAAGCCAAAGCGGGTAACCGGCTGCAGCAG